>RFIY01000005.1 GCA_003695505.1 Candidatus Dadabacteria bacterium
GACGTTATCTGCAATGGTCGCCGGATTGCGTGGGTCATCTTCAGGCAGCCCTTCCTCGACCTTGCCAACGAGGTCTGCACCGACATCCGCCGCCTTGGTGTAGATACCTCCACCGACGCGTGCAAACAGCGCGATCGAGCTTGCACCCATCGAGAATCCGGCCAGGACACTGAGGACCTTCTCCATCCCGTGGTCACCGAATACCCCACTATAAATCAGAAACAGCGACCCCAGGCCAGTCAGACCAAGGCCAACCACACTCATCCCCATCACCGAGCCACCGGCAAACGCAACGTCCAGAGCCTGCGGCAATCCGCTTCGCGCAGCCGCCGTTGTGCGATTGTTGGCCAGCGTCGCGATACGCATCCCGAAAAATCCGGCCAGTCCAGAGGCCAGCGCGCCAACGACGAAGGACAGTGCAATCATCGGCGATCGATTGTCACCCGGCTGTCCGCTACCGCTGTTGGCGAAAGCGAGCAGGCCCGCAACCACAACGACAAAAATCGCCAGCGTCTTGTACTCGCGTTTCAGGAACGCCATCGCGCCGTCGCGAATCAGGCTGGCAATGTGTTGCATCTGTTCGTCGCCGCCGTCCTGCTTGCGTACCCAGGTGGCACGAATGCCCGCGTATCCGAGCGCCAGCAGTCCCGCAACCGGAACCAGCAGCGCCAATTGTTCAACATTCACCGGATTTCCTCCTTGGTGTTGTTCCGCCTCAAACTTGTTTCCAGATCAATGCTGTTGTTTACCAGTGATGCCGGGCTGCCCATGCAACCACTGCACCGCAGCTTCATATCCATCGGACACCAGCCGCTCAACCGCTTCGGCCGCTCGATCCAGGACGCTCGGCAACACCGCGCGCTCGCCCTTCGAGAACCGTCCCAGAACCCAGCCGGTCACGTCCCAGCCCGCTGGTGGTCGGCCAATCCCAATGCGCAATCTTAGCAACGGACCGCGCCCGATGTGTTCGTAGATCGACTTCAGGCCGTTGTGTCCACCGTCACCACTGCTCCGCCGAAAACGAACGGTGCCGAATGGCAGATCGAGTTCATCGTGCACAACCAGCAGATCGTTCCGGCTCAGCTTCATTCCGGTCAGGGCCGACTGGACGGCAACGCCTGATGCATTCATGTACGTCATTGGTCGCAACAATCCAATCGCCTGCGAGCATAGTGATACCCTTGCGAATTCGCCACGGTATCGCTTTTGCCAACGAACATCATCCCCGGCAAGTCGATCCAGCACCAGAAAGCCCGCGTTGTGACGGGTGTTCTGATAGCGTGCGCCCGGGTTCCCGAGTCCGACGACGAGTCGAATGGATGAGGACACGGCGGCACCAGTGCGGCACGCGTCCCGAAGCCCGGTCAGGCCTCAGCCGCTTCGGCGGCTTCGCCTTCGGCGGGTTCACCCTCGGCCGCGACTTCCGCAGCCGCGGCGACGACGGCCTTGCGACGGCGCTCGATCGTCAGCACGACCTTGGCCGGCGTAGTCGCCAACGCAACGCCCTCCGGCAGTACCAGGTCACGCACCAGCAGCACGTCGCCAATCTTCATATTCGTAATATCCACATCGATATGATCGGGGATCTCGGCGGCCTTGCATCGAATACCGAGCTCATACGTCCGGATACCGCGTGCACCGCCGGCTTTCTCGCCCGCAGCCGTACCAACGAAATTCAATGGCACCTCGATGTAGATCACTTCGTCGAGGTCGACCTGCTGGAAGTCAGCGTGCAAAAACTCCCGCGACACGGGATCGCGCTGTACTTCACGGATTACACCGAACGTGCCGCTCAGTTCTTTGACATCCGTATCAAAGGTCACGAGCCGCGTCTTGCCCACCTTGCGCAAATGGTGAAAAAGATCCGAGCGCCCCATGGCCACTGGCACAGCCAGATCGCCATGTCCGTAGACGACACCGGGCACCTTGCCCTGCGCCCGCAGACGGCGCATTGGGCCCTTGCCGCGCGCGTCACGCGCCTCGACCTTGAATGGAATTCCGGATTCACTCATGTTTTCAGGCTCCGTCCTGATTGATTCCGTACTGTACTGGATGGCACGCATCCGCGGTTCGTGGATGAACGTCTGCCCTCACAGCGACATTCACCGTGACGACTGCACTTTGCGTCCTTGCAAACCTGATCGGAAACGTGTCTGTTATTGTACCCTGAACTGCTCCTGCTTGCCGCAAACGGCCAGCCCCGTCAAATAAACAGGGAACTGACGCTTGCGCCAACGTGTGTCCGCGAAATCGCTTCGCCAAGAATACCCGCAACCGAAACGACCCTGATCTTGCCGCCGGCGTCGTCCTGAAGTGGGATCGTATCCGTGATGACGAGTTCCGTAATCACGCTGTCGCGGATTCGATCAATCGCCGGTCCGGACAGTACGCCGTGCGTAGCCAGAGCAAGCACGTCACCAGCGCCGTTGGCGCGCAGCGCCGCGGCAGCCTTGGTCATCGTGCCGGCGGTGTCGATCATGTCATCAACAAGGACACAGCCCTTACCCTCGACATCACCGATGATCGTCGTGACTTCGGCCTGATTGGCCTTCGGCCGACGCTTGTCGCAAATTGCCAGACCTGCACCAATGCGTTTCGCATAGGCGCGCGCACGCTCCACGCCCCCGGCATCCGGACTGACGACGACGATATCCTGGCCATCCAGACGCTCCTGAATGTACGGCAGCAAGACCGGCGTCGCGAACAGATTGTCGACCGGCACATTGAAAAATCCCTGAATCTGCCCGGCGTGCAGATCCATCGTCAGCACTCTGCCAATTCCGGCCGCCACGAGCAGGTCGGCAACCAGTTTCGCCGTGATCGGCGTACGCGGCTGAACCTTGCGATCCTGTCTGGCGTAGCCATAGTACGGCAGCACCGCGGTAATCCGGCTGGCGCTGGCGCGCTTGAGTGCATCAGCGATGATCAGCAGTTCCATCAGGTGTTCGTTGGCCGGCGCGCAGGTGGACTGAATCACGAACACATCACGGCCGCGCACATTCTCCTGCACTTCGACGAAGATCTCGCCGTCCGAGAAGCGCCGGATGTCGATGGCCGTCAACGGCCGTCCGACATAGTCCGCGACCTGTCGGGCCAGCGCAGGATTCGACGTGCCTGCAACGAGAACCGGCCCAGGGTCTTGCTGTTCAGATGGGATCAAGGCACGCCCTGCGTGGAATCTGGAGTCAACGAAAAAACGAACTGGGGCGGCAGGACTCGAACCTGCGCATGCGGGGACCAAAACCCCGTGCCTTACCAGCTTGGCTACGCCCCAAAAAAACCGGCCCGGCGACCTGATCGGAACCGCCGCGCCACAGATGTTAAAGTTTAGCCAAAGTCGCCGCTTCGGGCAAGCGGCATCGTCATGGCGAACCCGCAAGGCGACCCGCCGCGCGATACGCGCGCAGGCACCACTCAGTCCCGGAAGTTCGTGAACTGAAGTGGCCGGTCGAACTCGGCCTCCTTCAGCATTGCGATGACCTGTTGCAGATCGTCACGTTTCTTGCCAGATACGCGGACTTCATCGCCGCGAATCGCCGGCTGAACCTTGAGCTTTGTTTCCTTGATTTTCTTGACGATCTGTTTGCCCAGCTCTTGCGGGATGCCTTTCTTGAGCGTCAGTTCGCGGCGCGCCTTACCACTCGGCGAAACGATGATCTCGCCCTGCTCGAAAAAGAGCGGGTCGATGTTGCGACGGGCGAGCTTGCCGATCAGGACATCGGTGATCTGACGAACGAAGAAGTCGTTGTCTGCATCGATCCGGATCATCTGATCGTTTTCAAACTCGATTTCCGCGCCCGAATCCTTCAGGTCGTAACGCTGACGTACTTCTTTGCGCGCCTGTTCGACGGCGTTGCGGATTTCCTGCACGTCGGGTTCGGCGACGATATCGAAACTGGGCATCGGTACAAGCTCCTGTCGATGGGACGGTTCTGTCGTGGCCGCCTGGCCGTATTCAGCGTACCTCAGGGTATCCGCGTCGATGTTCGAGCGCCAACGACAGCGTCGCCTCGTCGAGCGACTCGAGCTGCCCTCCCAGGGGCACACCATAGGCAAGGCGCGAAATACGCACGGGCTGATCGACGAGCATCCGGGCGATGACCTGGCATGTGGCCTCGCCTTCGCGCGTCGGACTCAGCGCCAGAATAAGCTCTTCGACATCCCCGCCTTGCACGCGGCGCACGAGCGCATCGATCGTCAAATCACTGACGCCAATCCCCTGCAAAGGGTTGAGTACGCCACGCAACACATGGTACTGCCCGGCAAACCCGCCACCGCGCTCGATCGCGACGATGTCTCCGGGCTGCTCGACCACACACACGGCGCGCGGCGAACGCTCCCGGCAAATCGCGCATGGTGTCTCATCGGTCCAGTCGTGACAGACCTGGCATGGATGAACCTGTTCGCGTACCGCCGTCAGCGCTTCGATCAGCGCACCGAATGCGTCATCACCGTCCGCCAGCAGCGCGTACGCGTAGCGGGTCGCCGTCTTGCGTCCGACGCCGGGCAATCGGCGAAATGCCTCGACAAGCTGGTGAATGGCGTCGCTCATTCCAGCCGGCGCACGTCCGTGACCCGCGCCCCCGGGAAGGCCTTCAGTACTGCATTGAGACGCTCATCCTCAAGCAGCGCCCTCTTGCTGCCGGGTTCGCTGCCGCTCGCGGCCACCGGGCGGGGCGCGGTCGGCCCTCCCCGCTCATGTTCGAGCCGCTCGGCAGCGACGGTTTCGGCACGGATCTGAGGGTGATCAAAGCCGAGGCGCTCCAGTGAAACACGCAACGCGTCCTGCTCACTCGCAACGAGCTTTTCCAGCACCGGATTTCCGGCGGGAACCCGCAGAACCACCGTCTGATCGGCAATTTCGACGCCCTGCTCGAGCACCGGCATCAGCATTGGATGATGCTGCAACAGATAGGCGGCAACATCCGCACTTCCCGGCAGGGCGCCAGAAGCTGGCCTTGCTGGTTCCGGCGCCTCAGGCTGCGCCGGTTCCGGTTCCCGCGGTGCAGCCGCTGCACGGCGGGCCGGCGATGTCGCTGGTGCGCTGCCGGGGCGCTGCGCGGACTCAGAAGTCGCCGCAGGCGGGGCAGCGGAGCTTCCTGACAGCAGTTGTTCCAGTGGCGCCAGCGGCTCCAGCACCGCGAGCCCGAGCAACGTCGTCTCCAGCACGACATCCGGTATCGGACTCCGCTCCAGCGTCAGCAGGCCATCATGCAACCGGTCAAACATTCTGTACAGATCCGTCATGCTCCAGACCTGGCTGACCTCGAGGACGTCAGCCAGGACGCCCTCACCAGCCTGCCTGGTGGCACGCAGGACGAGCAGCTCACGCAACAGATCCGCCATATCGATGGCCAGCCGACGCAAATCAGCGCCCCCCCGCCAGATCGCGCCGAGTTGTTGATGCAATGCCTGCGCGTCTCGCCGAAGGATACTGATCCACAATTGGGCAACCGCGTCTCGCCCCGTCAATCCGAGCGCTTCCTCGACGGCCGCGACGGTCAGTTCTCCCCCGGCGAAACCCGCGACCTGATCCGTCAGGCTCAATGCGTCGCGCATACTGCCGTCGGCTTCCAGCGAAATGCGGTCGATCGCGACGTCGTCGAACGCCAACCCCTCTCGCTGCAGCACGTCTCGAAGATTCTCGGCTATACGCGCGGCCGGAATGCGTCGAAATGCAAATTCGAGGCAGCGACTGCGCACCGTTTCGAGAATCTTCTGCGGTTCCGTCGTCGCAAGAATGAAAACGACATGCGCTGGCGGCTCTTCAAGGGTCTTGAGCAGGGCATTGAAGCTCGACTTTGAAAGCATATGGGCTTCGTCGATGATGAACACCCGGTAGCGACCCGTCGCAGGCGCGTAGTTCACCCGCGCCATCAGTTCTCGAGTTTCTTCGACACGCGTGTGGCTGGCCGCGTCGATTTCGAGAACATCGACGTTGTTCCCTGCGGCAATACCCCGGCAGTTGTCACAGGTTCCGCAGGGATCCGGCGTGGGCCCCTGCTCGCAATTCAGCGCCTTCGCAAAAATCCGCGCCGAGGTCGTCTTGCCGACACCGCGCGTGCCCGTAAAGATGTATGCGTGGTGAATCCTGTCCGAACGGATCGCGTTCTGCAGCGTGCGGACGATCGGCTCCTGCCCGATGAGATCGGCAAAGGTCTGCGGACGGTACTTGCGCGCCAGCGCCACGCTGCTCATGCCGCCCCCCTCAGGCACAAAAAAATCGGCCGGGAGATCCGCGGCGCCCGGCAATCTGCTACGGCTGCTCCCTTCCGGGCCTGACCGGGTTCACAGACGGCCGTCGCGCGGGTCCCGACCGAAGCATTCAGAGTAACAGCCCGTCCACCACTGCGCATTCCAGATTGCGGACACGTTCGAACGCTCATTTCCGGCGACCAGGGCCGTTGCGCACGAACGCGTCAAGCAGCATCCGTGCGCGCTTGCGATTGGCGCCAAGATCACTGTAGCCGACACGCGAGGCAGACCGCAGGTGCAGCAGGCGCTGCTCAGGATCGATCAGCACCTCGACGTCGTCAACGAAACGAAACAGCGCCGATGTAAACGTCGCATGCAAATACAGGTCGCCGCGCTCGACAATTTTCGTTCGCTTCTGTTGCTCGATGATCGTCGCCATGGCGGCGAGCGCCGCAGCCGGATCGCCGTCGAACGACACAGGTTCGATGTAGTGTCCGGTGTCGGACGGGTCTGCCATCGTTGATACGCAGTTCGGGCTACGCGGGCATGGTCGCAGCTGGCCGGGAGTCTCATCCATGGAAAAATCTCCGGTGGTACGGTGTTGGCAGCCACCGATCGCGGCGAATGCCAGAACCGCCGCGCAAAGTCGAAACAGCAGCCGCATACCGGTTATAATACACAGTCAGGGCGACCGCTGTGCGATTCTGACCCGGTGCCCCTGAAACGCCCGATTCGACAACCGGTACAACGGAGCCAGGTGCCTTGAAAACCGTCTTTGTCTGCGACGCATTGAACTTGCGAGTGGAAGGCCTCGACAATCGTCCTTATGCGGTCAACGAGCGCATCACGCTCAAGCACCAGGGGCGCTGGCTGCCCATGATCGTCGAAGAAGTACGCGAACGCGGAGATGTTCGGCAGGTCATTCTGCGGATCAACAACTCGCCAGACTCGCTGTTCCTTCAGCGTCGTCTTCCGGCACGCGAAGCCGCAGCGTCGGTGCGGGCGCCCGTCGATGACGCCTGGATTGATCGGATGTGCGATGACATCGAGGGCAACCGCGGCCACGTCACCTGGTGATCCTTACGCTTACGACGGATTTTGGTCTGTCCGACGGTTACGTCGGGGCCGTTCGTGGTGCCATCGTTGCACACGCGAGCGGTGACATTCGGCTGCTCGACAATACGCATCAAATCCCGCCCCAGGATGTGCTTGCCGGAGCGTGCGCCGTGCTGCAGATCGCGCGCACATTCCCCGACGATACGGTTCATCTCTGTATCGTCGATCCAGGCGTTGGCAGTACGCGTGCCGGGCTGGTCGTACGCGCCTGGGAGCAGTGGTTTGTCGCGCCTGACAGCGGTATATTGCATTTCATCCTGGACCTGCCGGATGCGCGGGTCTGGCGTCTGCACGAACCAGAAGCGACGGCGACCGAAGCCACAACATTTGCCGGAAGAGACTGGTTTGCCAGGGCGGCCGCGCGTCTGGCCACGGGTTCACCCGTCGATGCCATCGCGGACGCATACACCATCGATGAATGCGCGCGTCTCAACATCCCGCAACCCGTATTCCACGAACATCGCTGGGTCGGCCAGGTACTTCATACCGACAGATACGGGAACATCATCTCCACACTGCCACCTCCACCCGCGGAAGCGCGTGACACCGCGCGGGTCTTTGTCGGGGAGTATCTGTTTGGACCAATTCGTGCGGCGTACAGCGAAGTTGGGCACAATAAACCCGTCGCGACCATCGGCAGCCTCGACACGGTAGAAGCGGCGCTCAACGGCGCCGCTGCGGCGCGTCGATTTGGCGTCCGGCGCGGCCAGACATTCGAAATACTGTTCCCCGAACCCGTCGCCCCGCCGCAGTGGCCGCCCTGGCAGAGATTGACCGGAAAATCCCGGCCTGCCTGACCCGCCCTGCGGCTCCGACGCCACGACCAGGACGAACGCCTCACCATGATCGCAACGATACTCAACCGGCAGCTCGACCAACTGTTCCAAGACGCAGCTTCCGAGGGTCTGCTCCCGTCGCCGTTGCCGTCGTACAAGCTGACGCGACCGGACAACCCGGAGCACGGGGACTGGGCGATCAATGTCGCACTGGTCGCGGCAAAATCGGTTGGCCGCCCCCCCCGCGATCTGGCATCGGACCTGGCCGAACGCATCAGCAACCTTGATGGCATCGCACGGGTCGATGTCGCCGGCCCCGGCTTCCTGAACCTGTTCCTGGAGCCGACGTTCGCCGGACGGGTCTTTTGCGACCATTTCCTGCCGTGGCTCGACAACGGCGCGGCGATCCAGCCTGAACGGCGACAACGCATCCATATCGAATACGTTTCAGCGAATCCGACCGGTCCACTCCACGTCGGACACGGACGCGGCGCCGCGGTCGGCGACAGCCTGGCACGGCTGCTGCGTCGCGCGGGGCATGATGTCACGCGCGAATACTACGTCAACGACGCCGGCCGACAGATGCAGATGCTGGGAAACAGCCTGTGGATCCGGTTGCGTCAACAGCATGGCGAGGATGTGGAACTGCCGGAAGATGCCTATCAGGGTGCGTATCTGATCGACATCGCGGCGCAGATGCTTGGCACGCTGGAAGATCCGGCCGCATTTTTTGCGCAACCCGAAGCTGCTCAACTCGAACAGTGCCGCGAATATGCCGAGCAGGCCATTCTCAGTGGTATCCGCGAAGATCTCGCGCTCTTTCGTGTCGAATATGACCAGTGGTTCAGCGAACGTCAGCTTCACCACTCGGGCGCCGTCGACGCCGCGATCGAACGACTGCGCGACGCGGGTGCGACGCGGGAAGAGGATGGCGCCCTCTGGTTCGATGCGGATCGGTATGGAGACGAAAAGCCACGCGTACTGGTGCGCGACAACGGGGAACCGACCTATTTCGCGGCGGATGTTGCCTACCACCTCAACAAACTCGAACGCGGCTTCGACCAGATGATCGACCTGTGGGGCGCAGACCACCATGGGTACGAGCCGCGGGTTCGCGCCGCTCTGCGCGCCTGCGGCATCGGCGACGAGCAACTGGAGGTTCACTTCATCCAGTTCGTGACGCTCGTTCGCAGCGGGGAGAAGGTGCAGATGAGTACGCGGTCCGGCAAGTTCGACACGCTCGCGGATGTCATTGCCGAGACGGGAACCGACGCGGCGCGTTTCTTTTATCTGCTCCGCCGCCCGGAGTCTCACCTGGAATTCGACCTTGACCTTGCACGGCGCCAGGCCAATGAGAACCCGGTCTTTTATGTGCAGTATGCCCATGCCAGAGTGTGCAGCCTCGATCGAAAGGCGCAGGAAGCGGGCCTGACGCTTTCAACATTTGCGGCCGAACACCTTTCCGAGCCGGCCGATCGTGATCTGCTTCAGGTATTGCTGGAATGGCCGGACAGGCTCAGGCGAGCCGCGGATCAGAGAGCGCCGCATCAGATTGTCTTCTATTTACAGGACATTGCAGCGGCGTTTCACGGTTACTACAATAAACAGCGAATTGTCGACGCCACACCGACAGAGGTTGCGGCGGCGCGTCTGGCCCTCGCCCGGGCGGTGCGCTCCGTAATCGCAGACGGTCTGGACCTGATTGGCGTACACGCGCCGGAGACCATGTAATGCTTCCACAACGGGGACCGCGACCTGCGCCAGCATCGACCACGGAACAGCCGCAGCGCAAGGCTTTGCTGGCCGTCACAGTCACCACCAGCATCCTTGCCGCATTCGCACTCGGTGTGCTGGTCGGTCGTCAGCAGGCGGCGCCCCCGGTCGTCGCAGAACCGGCACCGACCGCGAAACCATCGCAGGAACCTGATGATCGTCCGGAATCGCCAACGATCGAAATGATCCGGCCAGATGGCACGCCTGCGGATCCCCGGGCGCTCGCCGAAGCCGAAGCACCGGAGCCAGAACCTGCTGCACCTGCGGCTCAACCGCCCGCCCCCAAAGAGCCGGTCGCTGCAGCTCCCGCGCCGAAACCCGCACCTGCGGCCCCGGCCAGAAAGTCGCCCGAAGCGAGAGACACCGCGCAGGCAAGCGGAATCTACACGGTTCAAATTGCCGCATTTCGTGACCGGGAGAGCGCGCAACGCCTCTCTCTCCAGCTCGAAGCGAAGGGTTATGATGCGTATGTGCAGCGCTCGAATGTAGACGGCAAGGGCATCTGGTATCGCGTCCGGGTCGGCGCATTCGACAGCAAGGACGATGCCCAGAAGCTCGCGCGACGCATCCAGGCGAGCGAAGGCCGCAGCGCTTACGTCACGATCCGCTGAGCCCCATCACATGTCCGGACTGCCACTCCGCGGCGCACGAGATCTGCCACACATCGACTTCGATGACCTGACCAGAGACGCACGCACGATCCATCTGGACCTGGGCACGGGTCTCGGACATTTTGCGGTTGAAATGGCCGTTCGGGATCCCGAGGCGTACTGGATTGCGGTCGAACACGAAGGCGCAGTCGCGCGGCGGGCGGCACGGCGCGCCCGAAACGCTGGCGTCGCCAATGTGATGGTACTCTGCGTCGACGCTCGTCAGCTCCTGTACGAATGGCTACCTGCGCAATGCCTGGACCACATCTGGATCAATTTCCCCGACCCCTGGCCCAAAGATCGTCACGCCGACCGGCGTCACACGCATCCCTGGATGTTGCAGTTACTCGCGTCAGCGCTCCACCCTGGCGGCGGCCTCCACCTCGCTACGGACGTCGCAGAATACGCCGAAGCATTCGCGGTAGCATTGGCCGCCCTGCCGGAATGGAAGACGGGCCACGATCTGGAGCGGGCCGAGCTTGGCGTGACCACCAAGTATGAACGCAAGTGGCTCGCGCAGGGCCGACACCCGCACTATGCCGACTGGACGCGCACGCAAGACAGCGCCGCCAGCCCGTGGCCAACTTCAATCGAACGACAGGATGCCCCTTCGCTCGACCCCGCGACGTTACCATTAGCGACCGGAGTCCGGCGCCGCGGCGAACATTTGCTCAAACTGTTTCCTGATCGCGACGGCCGCCAACATGGGGTTCTGATCGACCGAGTACTTGGCTACGACCAGCACTGCGTGATCGATATCACGACGGGTCGCATCGATCTGGGCGGCGTCTGGACAACGTGGAAATGCGAACTATTCGTCGACGCTCAGGCGGAACGAAACCAGATCAGCGCAAACAGCGCACCAAGCGTGAGCAGATAGGCCGTCACATAGATCGCCACGTCCTGGCGAACGCGCTGCGCCGATGGTCGACTTTCAACCGCGGACAGCGGCCGGGGCACTTCTGCGACTGGTTGAGTATCGGACTCAGGGACGTTCACTGGCTTTTCCCCAGAAAAACACGAATCGTCTCGTCGCTGCGGCTCTCGACGAGCTGCGTCAGCCGCCCCCGCAAATCTGGAAACTGCTCAAACAGCGGGGCGACATCATCGTGATGAAACTCGAACAGCTCGGTATCGACTTCCGCCGTCACTGTCGCGGTGCGCGGCGTCCCCATCAGGACGGCAACTTCTCCGACGACCGAGCCAGGGCCGAGTACCGCAAGGCGGCGTGTCTGTCCAGCAAACGTCGCATCCACCGCGAGGCGCCCCCGTTTGATGATCGCGAACGTATCTCCTCGTGTGCCTTCGCGGATATAGACTTCGCCCGCCGGCAACGCCTTGAGGCTTGCGGTTTGCGCAAGCGCCCGACGCGCATCGGGGTCGAGCGCCGCAAACAACGGAGAGTTGTCGAGAAATGCCTGCAGGTCGAGGATCGATTCGGGCAGTGCATTGCCTGAGGCGTCGAGAATGACTTCGAGTTCGTTGGTTTGTTCGCTCATGTCCGAGGCCTGTACGGGGTCGTTTGCGTTAAATCATACACCACTTGCAACCGACCAACAAGGACAACAACGGCCGCTCAGGCGGGATATTCCTTCAGCAACTGCCGGAAGATCACGAGGCGCTGAATCTCGCTGGTGCCTTCATAGATTTCCGTAATCTTGGCGTCACGATAAAGGCGCTCGAC
>RFIY01000225.1 GCA_003695505.1 Candidatus Dadabacteria bacterium
CAGCCGCACTGCGCGCGCACGCGCTGCGCAGACGGTCCGCATTCCGATGCAGGCCCAACAGACCGATTCCCTGAATGCGGCGACGGCCGCGGCATTGCTGTTGTACGAAGCGGTCCGGCAACGCGCGGCGGGTCTCTGAGAAGCGGCGTATCCTCGGGCGCCTCGTCGGATGCCACTGCGGCACCGCATTCAACGCGGGACGAGAATCTCCCGAAAGTTGCACGGGCGATGCTCTGGATCAAGCTGCGGCAGGATCAGCGCTTCCATCGCAAGACGGCAGGCGCCGGTCGAGCCGGGCAGGCCGAACACCAGTCTGCCGTCGGCGACGCCAGCGAAGGCGCGGCTCTGAACCGTTGACGAACCGATGTCATCGTGGGACAGCACACGAAACATTTCGCCAAATCCGGGAATATCGCGATCGATCAGCGGTCCGAGCGCTTCCGGCGTCACGTCGCGTACCGCGAAACCGGTCCCGCCCGTACAGATCAGCGCGAAGATTTCGGCCTTGCCCAGTGCGCGCCGTGCCGCTCGCCGGATCGCCTCGACCTCATCGCGTACGATCTCGTAGGTCGCGATTCGGTGGCCCGCAGCCTCCGCCATGTCGCGAATCGTCGCGCCGGATCGGTCATCCTCGACGGTCCTGGTATCGGAAATGGTCAGGATTGCAATCATGCTTCCTCCGGAATGGTGATGGTCTCGCCGAACGCACTCGTTCGGAACCGTTCGCGAGCGATACCGGCTTCATCCAGACCGCGTTCGAGCCAGAGGGGCGGCTCGGCCATGGGTTCGGACGTGAGCCGGAAGGTGCCCCAGTGCATACCAATGGCGTGCCGTGCGCCAACGTCCTGGAAAATCCGAACCGCCTCGAAGGGATCGCAATGCACAGGCGCCATGAACCAGCGCGGCGAATACGCGCCAATCGGAATCAGCGCGAGGTCGATCTCCGGAACGCGTTCACCGATCTCGCGGAAAAACGGGCCATAACCGCTGTCGCCGGCGAAGTAGATGACACGGTCACCCGCCTCGATGATCCAGCCACACCACAATGTCGCATTGCGATCACCGACCAGTTGGCGGCCGGAGAAATGCTGGGCCGGGACAGCCGTTGCACGCAGTCCGTCGTGAATGTCGATCGTCTGCCACCAGTCTGCCTCACGCACCTCGCTGAACCCGCGCTTGCGCAGCCAGCGCCCGACGCCCAGCGGTACGATGAACGGCGTTGTGCGCGGCAACGCCAGTACGGTGCGTTCGTCGAGGTGGTCATAGTGGTTATGACTCTGTACCACCAGATCAATCCGGGGGAGTCGGTCGAATGGGACACCGGGGTCGGCGTAGCGCGCCGGACCCGCGAACTGCACCGGCGAACAGCGCTCACTGTAGATTGGATCGGTCAGCAGATTGAAACCGCCGGACTGCACCAGAAAACTGGAGTGACCAATCCACGTTGCCTGAATGGCATCGGTGCGTGGTGTGCGGATACGCCCGTAATCAGGCTGGCGAACCGCCGGCCGATAACGGCCGATGCGGCGTTCGTGCGGCGGCGGTTCTTCGCGCGGCCCCTGGTCGAGTTGCCACCGCACGAAATCGATCGCGCCCACGATGCCGGACCGGCGATCCGCCGGCAACCACGGATTGCGATAGCGTCCACCGACAAAATGGGGCTGGGATTCGGTCATTGCGGTCAGGGGCAGGGCGGCGAGACCACCCAGCAGTGTTCTTCGTTGCATCGTGGCCATTGCTGTCATTCTGACACATAGCGCCCCTGACCGCCGGATGACACGCACTGCACGCGGACTAACGATCGTTCGTCTGTGTGCGTCGCCGGTGGGCAGTCCCGGCGATCGCCGCTAAAATGAATGCAGATGCCATTCTGTTCGATTGACGATTCGAAACACGTTCCCAGACAACTCTTGACCTGATGTCTATCTCGGCCACTGCAGCACGTGCGTCCGCTCCGGTGCGGACGTTCTTCGACCGGTACATCGACCTTCGCATGGCGATCGCCGGGGCGTTCGTCATGGGAACGGTCGTCTGGTGGATCAATCGTGACCACGGCCCGATGATGGCGAGCCTCGCCGCGCTCAAGCAGGGCGCCTATACATTCTTTTTCGGCGGTTTCGTGACGAAGACCTGCGAGCGTCTCGCGGTCGAAATCGATCCGGCGGCACTCGCCCTGACGCTGGCCACGCTGCTACCAGGCGGTTTCGCGATCGGTGCGACCCTGCTCGTTCACCACATGCGCGGCACGCCGGAGCCGTTCGCATCCGCGGTGCCGACAATCCTGATGGCCCCGCCGTCGTTGTTGATCCTGGGGTGGCTCCACCGTCGCCGTAGCCGCGGGTTACGCAGATGATCTATCGCTGGGCCGTACTCTGGCGCTCCTGGCGCCTGACCTTTACCCGCCGCTATTTCAGCCTGCGCTTTCTGGCGTGGATGATCTTCATCATGATCGTCAAGCATGTCGCGCAGTGGGCCGGACAGCTCGTTCGCCTGTTCGACGAAGTCCTCTTTCCGCAGTACCGCAAGGCCAGTCTGGGCGCACCGATCTACATCGTCGCCAA
>RFIY01000025.1 GCA_003695505.1 Candidatus Dadabacteria bacterium
CCGGTTGCGCCAGCAACTCGAAATAGCGTTCGCGCTGATCCCCGAAACGTGCCTCGAGCAGTTCAAATAGCTCCTGCTTCAGATAGCCGTAACCGAGTCCGCCTTCGACATACTTGCGCCGTGTTTCCGCAACGGCTTCGGGCGGGGCGAAATGCTGATAGATTGCGAAAAGATTGCACTGATCCGGATCCTTTGGCTCGTCGATACCCTTCGAATCGGTAACGATTGACATAACCTTCTTGCGCAGCTGCTTCGGCGGCGCAAAGATCGGGATCGTATTGCCGTAGGACTTGCTCATTTTTCGGCCATCGGTGCCTGGGATCGTCTTGACCTGATCGCGGATCAGCGGTTCAGGGATATGCAATGTCTCGCCATAAAGCGTATTGAACGATCCCGCCAGATCGCGGGTCATCTCCAGGTGCTGTTTCTGATCCTGCCCAACCGGAACGATGTCGGTGTCGAACGCGAGAATGTCCGCGGCCATCAGGATCGGATAGTTGTACAGCCCCGCATTCACGTCGTGGTCGCGGTCGAGGCCTTCTTCCAGATTACGGTCGACCGCGGCTTTATAGGCGTGCGCACGGTTGAGCATGCCCTTGGGCGCAATGCAGGCCAGCATCCAGAACAGTTCGAAGACCTCCGGAATGTCTGATTGCCGATAAAAGACGACGCGTTCTGGATCGAGTCCGAGTGCCAGCCAGGTTGCCGCCAGTTCGTCAATCTGTCGTCGCAGCGCGGCCGGATCGCGTACCGTGGTCAGTGCATGGTAGTCCGCGATGAAGTAGTAGGCATCGTATTCGTTTGCGAGCTCCAGGGCCGGTTCAATGGCTCCGAGGTAGTTGCCCAGATGCAATTCGCCTGACGGTTTGATTCCCGTCAGCGCAACTTTTGCTGATTTCGACATGCTTTCCTGATCCTGAAGTGCAGATCGCGAGTGGTCCCGGACGCAGCGGATTCCGCCGCCAGGGGATCGTTTCGACATGCTCGATTATACCATTCCCGCAGCGGCGATTGTCGGGGTTTCCGTACGCGCAGGTGCGCGATCGGGATGGCGACCCGTGCCCGCCAGAAACCCGTTACGCGAGCTGTGAATCAGTGCCTCAGGCGTCGCTCGTATAGCGCTCTACGGTGTCGATCAGCCGGTCGAGTGGGCACGGTTTCGACAGATAGTCGTCACATCCGGCCGCCAGCGCCGCTTCCCGGTCGCGATCCAGTGCATGGGCGGTCAGTGCGATGATCGGCGTCGCGGCCAGTTCGTCGCGGCTGCGCAGCCGCCTTGTGATCGACACGCCGTCCTCGCCTCCGCCGAGCGAAAGATCCATCAGGATCAGGTCCGGGATCTGCTGGTCGAGCAGCGCGTCGAGTTCCTGCGCGCTCGACGCGGTTTTTACATCGAAACGGTCGGACAGGGCCGTCCGCATGAAGGCCTGGGTCGACGGATCGTCTTCGACAACGTACACAACGGCGTGCTCGCGGGCTGTGCTCGCGGATTCGGGTTCGGCGCTGACCGGAGGCGCTGCCGGAGGGGGCGCCTTCTCGCCAGGTTCGGACTGGACCGGTTGCGCCGCAGGCCAGTGCAGACGGACGGTGGTGCCCTGCTGTTTGCGACTCTCGATCTCGACCCGGCCATCGCCGAGTTCCATGAATTTGCGCACCAGCGCGAGACCAAGACCCGTCCCTTCGAATGCACGGGTGTAACCACCGTGCTCCTGGGAAAACTCATCAAACACCTTCGGCAGGAATTCCTCCGAAATGCCAATACCCGTGTCGCGGACGGTCAGCACGACACCGTCATCATCCGTGCCGCATTCGATCTCGACGGATCCCTGGTCGGTGTATTTGATCGCATTTTCGATGACGTTGATCAGTACCTGTTGCAACGCATAGCGATCAAACCGGATCCAGCGCGGCTCCGGGCACTGGTGCAGCACGAGGTCGATGCCGCGTTCCTCGGCAAGGATGTTCAGCTCCAGGACACATTCAGACAAGGTCTCGGCCAGATCGATGGTCTCGGCCTCGAACGGAAAATCGTCGATGTGAAACCGCGAAATATCGATGATTTTCTGGATTGTATCGAGCAGGCGGCGCCCCGCGTTGCGGATGTAATCAAAGTAGACCTGGCGCTCCTCGGGCAGGTGTTCGCGTGCGAACCGTTCGACGAGCGATGTGTAGCCGAGAATCACGTTGAGCGGCGTACGGATTTCGTGGCTCATGTTGGCCAGAAATTCGCTCTTGAGCTGGTTGGCCCGCTCTGCATCATCGCGTGCGCGTCGCAGCTCGGCTTCGGTCTGCTTCCTCATTGTCGTTTCGGTGACGACGACGAGGACCGACTCAACCGCACCGTCCTCGTTGGTGATCGGCGCCATGCGTGCGGAGAACCACCGTCGGCCGCGCTGCGGATCCTCATACGGTGCTTCGAATGTTGCGGGCAAGCCGGTCTCAAACACCATGCGGAGCGTCTGTACTCCTTCGCTGTCCTCGCGCTGACCGAACAATTCCTGGACCGATCGTCCAATGAGCTCTTCAGGCGCACCTGTTTCGGTGCGGTTGATGTAGGTCAGGCGCAAATCCCGGTCGATCGTGAAGATCGTGTCCGGGGCGTGCTCGACCAGTGAACGCCAGGTCGCCTCCGATGCCCGCAGGGCAGCTTCGGCGCGCTCGCGTCGGCGCAGCTCCGCACTTTGGCCGGCGACCTTGCCCGCATACTGCGAAACGGCGGTCAGCAGCAACAGCAGCATGAACAGGTACAGGTACTCGTAAATGTTCCTGTTTCGCCATTGCGCTACAAAGGTGCCGATCGCAACGCCCCGGTATGACAGCGGAATCGTGACGGGTACATCGCGAACGAGGTCCAGTGCCATGAGGCCACGCTCGATCAGGGTGCGCGGCTGGGTGTTGCCGCCACTGGCGAAAACGCTGCCGTCGGGATTGCGGATTTCCAGCCAGACGTAGTCGCCGGTATCAAGGATGATGTCGATGTATTCGCGGGCTGTGTCCTGGTCGAAATTCCAGAGGTGGATCTTCAGCAGCTC
>RFIY01000226.1 GCA_003695505.1 Candidatus Dadabacteria bacterium
CGGCAATGCCGGCGCCCGATTCCAGGCGGCGCGCCTGATCTGGTACCCATCGCCCCAGGCGCTTTCGAATAATCTGAATTCATGAAGCGCACCTGGGGCGATGGGTACCAGATCAGGCGCGCCGCCTGAAATCGGGCGCCGGCATTGCCGCCGCAGACAGAAGGTGCGCCGACGGTCTGGTTGTATGGTGAGGGGGCGGCGTCCAGATCCGTCGCCGGATCGTCACAGCCATCCCAGACGAGCTGGCCTGTCAGGGTCTGGCCGCCGATGTCGACCTGAATCTGTTCTTCGCTACCCGGCGCGAAATGGTTGGTGAGGTTGCCAGCGGTGTCGATCCCGATCTGTTCGACCTGGTGCCAGGTGAGGTAATTGTCAGGGTCGGCGCCTCCCGGGCACAGCCCTGCGGCGAGTGAAGTCGTGGCGGTCAAGCCCGTCGGCAATCCTGGCCAGGTGCAGCTTCCGGGCTGGGTGGTGCGCTGCAGGTCGCTGGTGACGACTTCGACCAGTCCATACCATCGCCACGACAATGAAAACTGCGTTGTTGACGTCGCCGGCTCGACGAAGTCATTCCCGTCCGTACCCGAAATGACCTCGCTGCCATTGTCCAGATAGCTTTCGAGGATGAGCACGCTACCGGTTGCATTACTGGCGAAGCCATTACCGCGCAAGGTCAGATGGCCCAGGGCATCACCCGATGCTACGAGCTCTCCGGGCGTTCCTGCGTCATGCAGCGTGGCAAATACTCCATATGAACCGTTGTCTCGCAGACAGTTGCCGCTGACCGTGGCAGTCGAGCCGATGAGCTGAATGCCTGCGGCGGCGTTCGCGTAGATGCCATCACTTCCGGAGCACGCAAGGTTGCCATTGTTCGTGATCGAAACACTCGAGGCCAGATCCGCGACGATGCCGACGCCATTGTTGTGAATCGCCGACGCCGCGATCGCAACGGGAGCGTCTCCGTTCAAGGTGATGCCGGAACCAGTATGATTCTCGATTGTCGAGTTGTACACCAGGAGTGACCCCGACGCCGCTGGTGAGGCATCGATGCCCGTTCCGGAAGAATTCATCCCGTTCAGCGTTGAGTCTGTCACGATGACTGCGGCAGCAGACGAAAGGATGCGTATTTGTGCGTTGCCTGACGAGCCATTAGCAATCAGCGTGGCGCCAGGGCCGATTGCGATGTTGCCACCAAAACTGCCACCAATCTTTATGGCATCGCCGCTCTGACTGGTAAAGCTCGTACTTGTGACGAAGAGGCCGCTGCCAGATGAGGCATCGATGGCATTGTAGTTCGCCGTGAAGACATCGCCTCCGGTAAGCAATACATTGTTCGCGCCGATCAGGGCCAGTCCATTGGTGCAGCCGCTGATGAGGTTGGAGGACAGTTCCGTGTCATTCGCTCCTGCAATATAGACGCACCAACTGTTGCCCGAGATCGTGTTTCCCCGCCCGGGCCGTCCGAGACGCGCGCCCGTGATGCCCGTCAGCAGCTCGATCGCACGAGCCGAGCCATTGTTGAGAACCGTGTTGCCATGAATATTCAGCCCCGCAACAGATCCCGCTGCCCTGATGCCACTTCCGCCGTTGTTCTGGATCAGCCCGGTGTTCTCAATATGAACGTTCACGGCTGCAAGTTCGACTGAGACGCCTTGTCCAGAGTTGTTCGCGATCTGAGACGTCCCATAGATCCAGATGTCGCTGCCGGTGTCGACGATACGGACGCCGTCCGCAACATTGCCATTGATCGACGTGTTGTCCGTGACAAAGATCTGTGACGTGCTGCTGCCCTCGACGATGACGCCGCCAAGGGTATTGTTGTCAACCACGTTGGCCGGGCCAAGTGTGACGCTCGTCGCGCCATTGGTCAGATGCGCGCCGGTTTGGATGTTATTGTTGATCTGACAGTCGCGAATCTGGATATTGTGTACGCGGTCACCGGCGAGGACGCCATTCGTGATGTTGTTGTCGATCGTCAGATTCGCGACGACGTGGCCGGATGTCTGATTCAGAAATGTGACCCCATCGTCGCCATTGCCAGACAGCGATGCCGCACCACCGCCGTCGATGGTCAGATTGCGAATCGCACCACCCGAAAGGCGAATGCCGCTGCCGCCGTTGTTGACGCTGCTGACGTTACTCAACAGCCCACCGGTCAGGGTGCCTGCGAATGTAAGACCGTTTTCCGGGAAGTTCTGGACGGTCAGGTCGCGTATCGCGAGCCAGCCAATAGATGTACCGGCGATGCCGCTGCCGAACAGCAGCATCGAACCATCCAGCGTGGCGCCCGCGCCGGTAACCGAAATCGCTGCAGTGGTCACCGGTTGCGCGATGACGGGAAGCGCCTTTGCCAGGGCGATCGTCTGGCCGGCGACCGGCGTCAGGTCGATCCAGGTGTTACTCGACGCGGTGGCCGCCTGCTCAAAGGCATAGCGCAGAGAGCCGGGCCAGGCGGGGTCCGGGTCGGCGGTCGATGTAACGCTCCAGACCGCGCTGGTGGCCGGAGCCGGCAACAGCATGGCTGCAAGCACCAGGACTGCCCGACGTGCACGGCGTATCCTCCCCTCCACCGGCGCGCGAAATTGCCTCAGCCGGAGGGCTCGCGTGTCACGAGGAGCAGGTTTTCGTTTGAAAGCCGCAGGCGCTCGCAAAGGGACTCCAGAAAGTTTTCGTAGACCCGGATGCGCAGTTCGGGGAAACCATCGAGAATACGCTCGAAATCGTCGCGCGAAAGCTCGAGGACTTCTCCATCGCTATGGGCGACGACCGTCGCAGACCGCGGGCCGCGGTCGATCATCCCGATTTCACCGAAGTGCTCGCCGGGGCCAAATTCGGCCACGGTTTCCTCGCGGCCGTTGTCCAGTTGTTTCGTGACCAGAAAGCGGCCGTCGAGAATGATGAACATCGAATCGGCAGGTGCGCCTTCTTCGACCAGTCGCTCTCCTGCCCGCACTTCGCGGCTGCGCATCACCTTGTTGAACTGGGCGAGCTGAATCTGCGACAGCCCGCGAAACATGAAGACAGACTTGAGAATTCGGGCGTTTTCCACGTAACAGACCTCCGCCGACAGTCTAACAAACAAAGGGCGTTTCCAAAAGACAAACGGCCGGTGTTGCCGCGTCGCGTGGCATTCGTTATAATCTCAAGTCTCAACTTCAATCGCGGCCGGTATCTGGGCGCATTGATGATTCGCAAACAATTTTGGCGCGGGGTAGAGCAGTCTGGTAGCTCGTCGGGCTCATAACCCGAAGGTCGCAGGTTCAAATCC
>RFIY01000227.1 GCA_003695505.1 Candidatus Dadabacteria bacterium
ACGCAACCGAAGTGTTGGCTACGACAAGGATCCTGGATCAGAGATCCGACAGACGCTCGACCGCGCGCCGTCCACGCACGATGTCGAGAATGGCCTCGGCCAGGCGGACATCTTCGCCGATATGACCGAGCGCCTCCAGACCGATCGCTTCGGCGTGGGAGACGGGCCAGAAGTGCAGCAGGCGACGGTTGGGCCCGTTCAGGTTCCGGCCATATACGACAACGTCGATGGTCGCCTGATTCGCGGTACGCAATGTCGCGCAATAAGGGCGGTCGTAACCATCGGGGATCTCGCGTTCGATCCGTTGACGTGAATCGGGCTCGACAAAGTCCAGACTGTCGCAGCCAAGCATCTGCTCGGGTGGATAGCCGAGCAGACGCGCGGCATTTTCGGTGACAAAGTGCAGCTTCCCACGTCGCGCCACGACCGTCGGGGGCCAGAATTCGTCGACGACGGGGACGCTCGTTCGCACTGGAGTAAATGGTCGGCCTTCACCGGTCAGCAACCATTCCGCGCGCACGATGCGACCATCGGGTGGATCGCGCCGCAAGGTGCGGACGAGCCGGGCGATCTTGTCGGCGCCGGGACTGGCTTCGCCGCGCTCATAAGCCTGTACGACACGCACGCCGACACCCATCCATTCGGCAAGCTCCCGCTGTGAGATGCGGCGTTGGCTGTCGAGCTCGTGGCGGAGGAACCGCAGGCGGTCTCCGATGTGGCGTGTCGCCATGTTCGTTCGTTGTTCCTCCATCCGTGTCCCTCGCAATCCCCGCTGCAGTCGTGCCCTGGATCGACTCAAACGATGTTACAATCGTAGCAGGAAGTGACCTTTTTCCCAAGACACTATGTGACGCAGTCTGTGGACTTGACTACCGGTGCAACGTGCGCTATCTTGCGTATTATCGGCCGGCGGTGGGCGGATTAAAGGCCTGGCGAATCAACTCTTGAGTGGCAACCCGACATCGATCTATCTTTTCGAAGCGCCGTCACGCACGGAGCGGTGGCGTACCCTGCTGGCCTCGTCCGCACTCGATCTTCATCAGGTTGACGACGCGGGCGACCTGCTGCAACTGCTGAAGACGGCCCGAGGCAAATTGTTGCTGACATCGGCAGCGCGGTTCGAGCGGTTCGCTGCGTCCTGGCGCGGAGCGGTTGGGCCCGTTTCTGTCGTCGTCGTCCTGAAATCCGGTGCCGAACAGCGCGTCGCGGAGCTGCTCACGGCGGGTGCGACCGTGGTCCTGACAGAAGACGAGTTGAGCGCGGCGCGGCTGATTGAGATGCTGGCGGCGCGACTTCAGGAGTTGCGCGGGGCGATCAGCGTGCAGCGCGCGCCGGGTGGCCCGGGTTTTGTGACGCTCGACGATGAAGGGCGGGTGCAGCAGATCAATCCGTCCGCGGCGGAACTGATCGGAGTACCCCCCGAACAGGTCATCGGCCGCTCGTGGCGCGAGATTGCCCGCGGTGATGGGTCCGGACTCAGTTCGACGGCGGCGGGGCGAACCTTTCATGAACACCGGGTTCCCGGCTATCGCGGGCGCTTGTTGCGCATTTCACCGCCGGGAGACCAGCTCGCCGCGCTGGGGCAGGCCTTTCCGCAACTGACACGTCTCAATCGTCTTGCGCTCAGTGGCCGACTGGTCGCAACCGTTCTGCACGACCTGCGCACACCGACGGCCTATGTACGGGCCAACATGGATGCATTGCTCGAGACGTTAGCACGCCTCGAGCGGGCCGCACCCGGATCCGCGGAGTGGCAGGAACTGCTGGCCGAAATTCGTGAGCTGGCCGCGGATTCGGGCTCGGGCGCGGCCCATCTGGCCGAGATCGCTCGACTGCTTGAGCTGGGTACCGGGCAGACTACCGACGATGCGCCACTGGCAGCGGCAGATGGTGTCGCCGAGCTTGCGGTGCAGATGTTGCGGAAGGAAATCGACTATCGCGCGCAGCTCGAACTCGACTTGCAGCGGGTGCCGCTGGCGAACATACCGCATGATCGACTGCTGCAGGTGCTGGTGAATGTGCTTCGCAATGCCGTGGATGCGATCGAACCGGGTGATGCGAAAGGTAACAACATCGTCGTCCGCACGATGACCGTGGATCGGATGGTCGTTGTCGAGGTGCAGGACAGTGGCGCCGGCATTCCCGACGCGATGCGCGGTCGGCTGGGCGAGCCGTTTGCGACAGGAAAGCCGGCCGGGCAAGGTACCGGACTCGGCCTGTACCTTTGTCAGAAATTTGTCCGGGAAGCGGGCGGTCGAATGTGCTTTCACGATGCGCACCCACGGGGAACGCATGTTCGCATCGAGTTGCCCGTCGCCGCCGGAAAGAGCGCGCAGGCAGGATCCGGTCGGAATGAGACGCCCGAGGCCCGGACGCCAGCGCGTCCGCAGCGTCCGGCCCGCATTCTGGTGGTTGATGACGATCGCCTGACGCGCACCGCGTTCAGCCGGCTGTTGCAGACCGTCCACCGTGTCGACCAGGCCGATTCGGTCGATATGGCATTGAATTTGCTGGCCGAGCAGGTGGTAGATGTGATTATCTGTGACCTGATGATGCCGGGCCGCTCCGGTGTCGAGCTCTGGGAGGAGCTGGCGGCAATGAATCGCCCCGCTGCAGAACGTATTGTTTTCGTGACGGCCGGGATTTATGATCCGATCGTGCGCGCGATGGTCGCGCGCTCCGGCCGACCGCTACTGATCAAACCGGTCAGTGAGTCTCAGTTGTTCCGTGCAATCGACGATGTCCTTACCGGGGGGCTGGTCGATGGCTGAGCGGGCGCTGATCATCGACGACGATCCCCACGTTCGCAGATCCTTCAGCCGGGTGCTGGGCACGATCGGCATCGAGGCGCAGGGCGCCGAAACGATCGAGACCGGACTCGATGCGCTTCAACAGGCCGGGGGGGCGTTCGCCCTGGTCCTGCTCGATCATTCCCTGCCAGACGGCAATGGCATCGACGCGCTGCCGCGTCTGCTGGCGATCGATCGGGATCTGCCGGTCATCATGGTGACTGGATTCGGTTCCGGAGAGCTGGCCGCACGTGCCCTGAAGCTGGGCGCCGTGGACTTTATCGAGAAGCCGGTCGATGTTCAACGCTTGCGGCAGATTTGTCAGGCGGCCGTCAGCCGCAGACAACTGAACCGGGATGTACGCGCGGAGGAACCCGACGACGCGCCCGAAATGGTCGTGCGCAGTCCGCGGATGATCGAGCTGCTCGAACTGATCGACCGGCTGGCGGATCTGGACGTCAACGTGCTGATCTATGGCGAGACCGGGGTCGGCAAGGAACTGGTGGCGCGCAGGTTGCATGAGCGGTCGAGCCGGCGCAGCCATCCGTTTGTTGCGATCAATTGCGCCGCCATTCCGGCGGAACTTCTCGAAAGCGAACTGTTTGGTCATGAACGCGGCGCATTTACCAGCGCGGACAGTCGCCACATCGGTAAATTTCAGCAGGCCGGCCGCGGCACGATCTTTCTCGACGAACTCGGTGAGATGCCCGCCGGACTCCAGGCAAAGCTGCTGCGCGTGATCCAGGATCGTCGGATCCAGCCGCTCGGTTCCGACAAGATCGTCCGCGTCGAGGCGCGGATCGTTTCCGCGACCAATCGATCCCTGCTTGATATGGTCGAGAACGGAACATTTCGTGAAGATCTCTATTATCGCCTTTGTCAGTTCAGCGTCGATGTTCCGCCCCTGCGCGAGCGCCGTGAAGAAATTCCGGAACTGGCGCAGCATGTCCTGCAACAGGTACGACAAACGGGCCTGGAGGTTGCCGGGCTGGCCAATGGGACGCTTGAGTTCATGCAGCAGTATCACTGGCCAGGCAACATCCGCCAGCTCGAGAACGTGATCCGCCGCGCCGCGATCCTCGCGAATGGTGAACAGATCGAGCTGCGTCACTTTCCTGCCGAGGTTCTGCGCGATGCCGACCTCGATGTCGACTTCAGTCCGCCGGAACCCGCCGTCGCCAATGAGGCGCTGATACCGATGTTTCAGACGCCCGATGACATCCTTTCCCTCGAACACGTCGAGCGGATGGTGATCGATGCTGCGCTGACGGTTTGCGACGGCAACATGTCCGAGGCGGCCAAGCGACTCGGTATCGGTCGCGCCACGCTGTACCGCAAGGTCACGCCTGCCGACGCCTGATTTTGCAGGACGCGAATCCGTAATACTCGCGCAAAAAGAAAGACGCCGGACGCGAGCGCCCGGCGGGAGGAAGGAGAGGTGCCCGGCGCGAATGGCCAGGCGGCAGGAGGTTCCGGACCAGGATCTGGTCACGTGCATATACCAGCAATCTTCGTGCCAGGACTGCGCGGTCAGCCCGCGCCGGGTTCAGGTGCCAGGGTGCCAAGCAGGATCGAAACCCTGCGATTGCGCGGATCCTTCGGGTCGTTGGGCAACAACGGCCGGCGGTCAGCGTACGCGCGAATTTCGCGAATGCGCTGTTCCGGCAGGCCGCGCGCGAGCAGCATCTCGCGCACGGTTTGCGCCCTGGCAGAGCTCAGATCCCAGTTGTTCGTGCCGCTGCCAGCGGCGAAGGGTACGCTGTCGGTATGTCCCTCGATCGCAATTGGCCGATCGAGATCGGCGACGGCCGCGAACACGGTGTCAACCGCGCGTTCCAGCTCAGGCGTCGGCGTCGCGCTGGCGCTGGCGAAAAATGTCCGATCCGCTCGGTCGCTAAGCTCGATGCGCACGCCCTCCTCGCTGACACGGATCTTGATCATCTTCGCGATCTCGCGCAATTTGGCATCTTTGCGCAGATGCTTGAGCAGATCTCTCACGGCCTTGAATAGCTCCGGATCCATCTGGCTGAGCGACCGGGCGAACTGATCGCCAGTCCCCTTGCCCTTTGTATGCGACATCTGGTTCGGGCGTGGCATGCCCTGGAAGACCCCCGCGCCCATGTTGTTCAGCAACAGGGATGAATTCTGGATGACCGGCACGCCACGTGGATCGGTGAAGTACGCGGCGATGTTGTTTTTGACCTCGGGCGATTGACCCATGATCCACAGCACCATGAACAGCGCCATCATCGCGGTCACGAAGTCGGCATAGGCGACTTTCCACGCGCCGCCATGGTGTCCGGCCTTCTTCTTGACGACCTTCTTGATGATCGGCCGTTTTGCCTCTTCACTGCCTGGCGTCTGATTGCTCACGATCGAACCTCCGGGTGTTCCGTCGTCATCCCCTTAACAGTGTTTCCATCTCGGCGAACTTCGGACGCATTTCCTCGGGAATCGAGCGCCGTGCCGCTTCGCAAACCACCAGGGGGTTGGCCTCTTCGGCAATCATCATGACGCCCGTCGCCGCGGCACGAAGCAGGGCAATCTCATTGAGCGCGATCCGTTTGAGGATCTGCGCCATTGGCCCGAGAAATCCGTAGGCGAGCAACACGCCGAGAAATGTTCCGACCAGGGCGGCGGCGACATGCTCACCGACCGCAGCCGAATCACCGCCGATGGAGTTCATCGTATTGATGATGCCGAGCACGGCCGCGACGATTCCCAGGCCAGGCAGCGCATCGGCGACGTGTGACAAGGCCTCGGCCGGTTCGACAAGCTCTTCCTCGCGCGTTTCGAGATCCTTGTCCATCATCTCGGAGAGTTGAGCCGGATCGGTATCCATCGTCACCATACGCAGGCCATCCGCCAGAACCTCCATGATGCGGTGGTGACTGCCAAGTTTTCCGAAGATGGAAGACCCCTCCGGGTTTTCCAGATGTGGTTCGAGCGCCAGCTTGCCTTCCTTGCGCATTGTCGCCGCCAGCTCGTGCAACACCTGTAACGTCGTCAGTGAGTCGCCGTGTTTGATGGTCTTTCCGGTAATATGGCCCAGCAGCCCCGAGACGATCTCTTTGACGACTGGCATTGGTGTCCCGATGATCAACGAACCGACCGCCGCGCCGCCGATGACGATGAATTCCGACGGTTGAAACAGTACGCCGAGAATGCCGTGGGCCATCAGATAACCGGAAATGACGCAGACAATGACAACGACCGCGCCGATGACAATGTTCATAGGCGAACCCCTTTCGTACTGGCAACAATCGGCGGGGCAGGCGATGAAGTTAAGGCTGCGAGCCACATTCTCTCGTCGTGGGGGGGCTCTGCCAGCCGCAGCGGCGGCAATCCGCGGCAGACGGCCAGAATTGAGTATCGGTGCAAACGGCGTTCGCAAATCGTTTGACATGCGAATTCTTGTAACTTATGATAGTGTTCAAATAAATGAGTCAGCAGCCGACAGCTACAGCGCAGAAGGCAGGTCGGGGAGAGCTGGCGTTGCATCGGGGAGGTTGACGGTGGTGGAGTACCGAAACATTTTGCTCGTCGTGGATGATGATGCGCGAATGGTGCGCTCGCTGACGCGAGTGCTGAAGCGCGTTTTCGAGCAGCAGGACGTCGAGATCATCGGCAAGACCGATCCTGCCGACGCCGAGGCGTTCATGGAAGAGCATATGGATCGCCTGGCCGTCGTCTGCCTGGATCATCGTATGCCCGGGCGCTCAGGCGCCGAGATTCTGCGCGCATTCGAAGGCGCGCCGTTCCAGTTTGTTGTGCTGACGGGCGCCATCGACCAGGAGTTGCTCGATGCGGCGGAAGGCGGGCATGTGTTCGAGTTCATCGAAAAGGGAGAGCCGACCGTCGCCATCGCCAATGCGATCCGCGCTGCGTTTACCTTCATTCAGCATCAGCAGATTGTCGACTACAAGGTCGCCCGCGCCCGCGAACGGCTGATCCACCGCAAACCGAAGCCGCCAAAACCGGATCCGGAAACCGGGGTTGGCGAGTTCCACGGCATCGTCGGTTCCGGCCCGTGGTTCGAGGAACTCGTGCGAACGATTCAGAAGGTTGCCGCGAGTACCGCGCCGGTCTTTGTCAGCGGAGAAAGCGGTGTCGGCAAGGAACTGGTTGCGCGCGCGCTTCATGCGGAATCTCCGCGGCGGCGGAATCCCTTCATTGCCGTCAACTGTGCCGCGATTCCCGGCGAGCTGCTCGAAGTGGAGCTGTTCGGCTACAAGAAGGGCGCATTCACGGGTGCCGACGCCGACAAACAGGGAATGATCGAGGCCGCAAAGGGCGGAACGCTCTTTCTGGACGAGATTACCGAGATGCCGGCGCAGGCCCAGTCGAAGCTCCTGCGTTTCCTTCAGGAAGGCACGATACAGCGTGTCGGTGACACGAAGGAGCAGAAGATCAACGTTCGCGTCGTGGCGGCGACGAATCGCGACCTTCAGCAGGCGGTCCAGGACGGTCAGTTTCGCGAAGATCTCTACTTCCGGCTCAACGTGATTCCGGTGATGCTGCCGCCGCTGCGCGAACGACGCGACGATATTCCGGCGCTGATTCAGTTCTACGCGCGGCATTTCGCAGAAACGGAAGGTTTCGACGAGGTGTCGGTATCGCCGGACGTGATCGAGCAATTGTCAGACTACCGGTGGCCAGGGAATATCCGGGAGCTGCGGAATCTGATGCACCGTCTCGTGCTGTTTTCGGACGATGGGGAAATTCGCCCGGAGCATCTTCCGCCGGATCTGCGGGCGACGATCGATGAGGCCGAGACGGAGGCTGCCTGGCGCGACGTCGAGTTGCCGCGACTGTTCATCGACGACCGCAGTTCGCTGGAGTGGGCCCTGGAAATCAGCGGCAACGACAAAGAGAAGGCGGCGCGCCTGCTGGGAATCTCACGCGCGACGCTGTACCGCCGCCTGCGGAAGTTCGACGCCGACTGATTCTGTCTCAGTCTCACGGTGAGACGACCGTGAGACGCCTGCGGGCATCGCGGACATCATTTCTATCGGCTCGAAATCGCGACAGTTTACGTCTTTCGTCCATGTGCGTCGCGTGTCTCGTGTCCGGTGGGTGACGCGCGGATCGCCATGCGCTGGCATTGCGCGGCATCTTCCTGTCATGACGCGGCTTGCCACCAATCTGGCACGTTCCTTGCAGCAGTCGTCGCGCAATGAATACGCGGACGCCAGAACCGACCCCATCCTCAGCCGAGCAAACACGTTCGCGCACCGTCGTCGGCACGATGTGGCAGCAGGCATACCACCAGGCTGCGCGCGGTCGGCTTGCCAGTGCGCTGTGCGTCGCTGGTGAAGCAGCGCTGCGACGTCAGATCCAGGAACAGCGCGAAAGGGTCGCCCAACTGCGCGAGCAGGCACAACAGGCCGTTCACGAACAGCAGACGCACTGGCTTGCCGAGGCGCAGAAGCTGTTTATCGACGGTGCGGCGCATGTGCTGGCGCTCGATGATCCGCGCATGATCGAACCGGCGATTCGCCCACTTCTGCCGACGGCCGCGGATGCGCTGGCGATGGCGGGTCGTGAGACCGGAGAGATCTCGGAGCCGGCGCTGGCGGAGGTTGCTGTTCGTCATACGATGACCGCGATCGTCGACGTTCTGCCGTCGTTGCTCGAAGCCGATGAACAGTACCTGGAGGCGCGAGGTGCCTGAGGCGATCACAGGCCGCAGTGGACTCGATGCACTGCTGGAGCAGGCGCGTACGCACCTGGATCACCAGCGTTTGCGACAGCGGGTTCGCCTGGCGAATATCGCGAACGCGGATACGCCCGGTTACCGCGCGCGAGAGGTGATCGAATCGCAAATCGCCAATGACTCCGCATTGACGCGAACCGAGCGTGGGCATCTCGGGGGCGAACCGCTGAGCGCGCTGACGATCATCGAGCGATCCGATGGCCAGGCGGACGCCAGCGGTAACAACGTCGAGCTGGACGAAGAACTGGCCGGTCTCGCAGAAGTCGCGCTCGACATTCGCGTGACAACGAGATCGTTGACCAATGTACTGGCGCTCTATCGCGCTGCAGCAACGGAGGTGCGTTGATGGA
>RFIY01000228.1 GCA_003695505.1 Candidatus Dadabacteria bacterium
ATGGCCCGATACGCAGGTTAGACCGAAAGGAATCCCGATCGTGATTTTTCGTCAATTGTTCGACTACGACACCTGGACTTACACCTATCTGCTTGCCTCGCGGAGTGGCGGCGAAGCGCTGCTGATCGATCCGGTCGATCGACTCGTGCCACAGTATCTTCAACTGATCCGTGAACTTGATCTGCGACTCGTCATGGCGGTGGATACGCATGTACACGCCGATCACATTACCGGGCTTGGCGCCCTGCGCGACGAGACATCATGCGTGACGGTGATGGGCGAGCAGTCACGGGCCGAATGTGTGTCGCGCAAGGTCAGCGAAGGCGAAACCCTGCGCGTCGATGGCCTGAAGCTCGACGTCCTCTATACCCCCGGGCACACGGACGATTCCTACAGCTTCCGCATGGCCGATCGCGTGTTCACGGGGGACACGCTGCTGATTCGCGGTACCGGTCGAACGGACTTCCAGAATGGCGACCCTGCCCAGAGCTATGACAGTATCTTCAACAAACTGTTGCGGCTACCCGACGAGACACTCGTCTATCCGGCGCACGACTACAAAGGGTGGACGGTCAGCACGATTGGCGAGGAGCGTCGCCACAATCCCCGATTGCAGGTGCGCTCGGTCGAAGAATATGTCGAGATTATGAACAACCTGAACCTGCCAGATCCGAAATATATGGATGTTGCGGTGCCTGCCAACCTTGCGTGTGGCAAGACCGCGGCGTGAACCCGGACAGACAAGGAGAATCCACGATGTTTACACTTCATAAGACCGTTCGGGGATCGCTGCCCGAGATTCGCGAGAAAGTTGAAGCCGCGCTGGCCGAGCAAGGGTTCGGTGTGCTGACCGAGATCGATGTGCAGGCGACCCTGAAAAAGAAACTCGGGATCGATGTCCCCGAGCAGGTGATTCTGGGCGCGTGCAACCCTCAGTTCGCACACCAGGCGCTCGAAATGGAGCCTCGCCTGGGTGCGTTGCTACCCTGCAACGTGGTCATTCGCCAGACGGGTGACGGTGAGTACGAGGTCGCGGCGATCGATCCGCGTGCAATGATGGCGCCGGTCGGCAATCCAGAGCTTGACGAGGTGGCCGATGCCGTCCGCGAGCGTCTGCAGGCGGTTGTTGACGCCGCCTGATCAGCACCCGGGTGAGCATACGACGTATCCCGCGCCCGACAGCCAGTGACCTGGTTGCCGGGCTTTCGACTGCGGCTCTGCTGGTGCCGCAGTCGATGGCCTACGCCATGCTGGCGGGATTGCCGCCGGAATTTGGGCTGCGCGCCGCCACATTGCCGCTGCTCGCATTTGCCATGCTTGGCGGGGTGGCCGTTGTGGCATTGGGACCGACGGCGCTCAGCGCCGCGCTATTCGGTGCAGGCATCGTTTCATTGCTGCAGGATGGACTGGGATTACCGCAGGCCGTCTTTGCGCTGACTGCCGCGGTGGGGACGCTCCAGGTCGTTGTCGCACTGCTGCGCGGTGGTTTTCTGGTCAATTTTCTCTCGGCACCCGTCGTCAACGGCTTCGCAACTGCAGCCGGGATCGTCATATTTGTTGGCCAGTTGTTCCCCTTCTTTGCGCTGCCCAAACCGGTGACCGGAGCCTCTCTGTTCGAGCGCATCGTTGTGTTGGTATCGCGAATCGGCGATCTGTCCATGGCCAGCGTACTGCTCGGTGCCGTTGTGATCGTACTCGTGTTGCTGGGGCCGCGATGGCGGGCGCGTTTGCCGTGGCCGTTTCTCGGCCTGGTGGTTGCGACGGTCGTAGCCGCGATCCTGGACCTGCCCGTGGCGACTGTCGGCGAAGTCGTTTCGGTATGGCCCGTACCGACTGCGTTCTTGCCCGGATGGTCGGACGTCGGCACGGCGCTTGCGGGCGCCGCTCCAATCGTGCTGATCGGTTTTCTGGAACTGATGACCGTACAGCAGCGGTACGATCCCTGTCGGACGAATGTGGAGGGACGGGCGACCCGCACGTTCTCCGCGCTGGGCGGCGCCAATCTCGCCGCCGCGCTCGGTGGGGGGATGGTGGTCGGATCGGGATTGTCGCGCTCGGCGTTCTTTGTGTTCAGTGGCGCAAGGACACGTTGGGCGACGGTGTTTACCGGTTTGAGTGTTCTGTTCTTGTCACTGCTCGCTGTTCCTGTGTTGCAGCGACTGCCGGTCGTTGCGCTGGCGGCGCTGATTATCGTTGCGGCAGTCTCTCTGATTGATCTGCGGTATCTTAGTTGGTTGTGGCGAGTCCGGCGCGGTGACGCTGTACTGTGGTTGATCACGGCTGCGGCGACGCTGGTATTGGGCGTCCAGATTGGCATCCTCGCCGGGATCGGGGCCTCTCTGCTCTGGTTCATTGTCCGGACGACACATCCGCATACTGCCGTACTGGGGCGACTGCCCGGCACCAGGGACTACCGAAATATTCGCAACCATCCGGATGCCGAAACGTTCCCCGGGATCCTGCTGTTGCGTATGGATGCGCAGTTCTACTTCGGCAACGTCTCGTTTCTGAGAGACCGGCTCGAAGCCGAGCTCCGTGCCGCCGACGAACCGATTCATACGGTGGTGATTGAAGCGGCCAGCATGAACCAGCTCGATGCCACCGCCGCAGCCGCGCTGCTCGAGCTGGTTCAGGAATTCAACGGTCGCGGTGTGGAGCTGGCATTCGCCAACGTCAAGCGACCCGTACGCGACGTGATGGACAAGGCTGGCATCACCAACGCGATTGGGGCAGAGAGAATCTACCTGAATGTCGAAGATGCCGTTCGGGACGCACTGCAACGGATGGGGGAAAGGGGAACTTGAGCATCTCGACGCATGGTCGTTACATCGGTCGTCGGCGAACTTCAATCAAACCGAGAGAACAGGAGGAAGATGATGAGAAAGAACGCAATATCTGGAGCTCGCGCACGTTTCGTGCTTTCGGCGTGGCTGATTGCCCTGGCCGCTTGCACGACAGCGTCCGTACAGGCCGGAAGCGTCGAAAATATCGCACCGGCGCAGGCGTGGGAGCGAATCCAGTCGGATCCTTCCGTACAGGTTCTGGATGTGCGCACCGCAGAGGAAGTGGCGCAGGGAACCCTGCCGAATCTGACGGCCGTCGCGGACTGGCATCAGTGGCAGCGGGTCTGGCCTCAGGTACGCGAGAAGCTCGACCCGAACAAGCCGGTGCTCGTCTATTGCCATTCCGGGCGACGATCGGCCGCCGCCGCGGCAGCTTTGGAGCAAGCCGGATTCAGGCACATACTGAATCTTGAAGGAGGCATCACGGCCTGGAAGCGCTCAGGATTGCCCATCGAATAGCCGGGACATCTGACGCGACGCAGCACAACAAAGGGAGCCCCGAGGGGCTCCCTTTGTTGTGCGACTACAGCAACCGCGCAGGCAAGTTAGTTCCCACCGATGACGCAGGCG
>RFIY01000229.1 GCA_003695505.1 Candidatus Dadabacteria bacterium
CGCTGACGGGCGCGAGCAGCGCGGCGATCACGCGTGCCGCGCCATACAGCGTGACGGCGACGATCATCGATGACGAAGCCGACCAGGCGACGGACAACGCCGTGACCGCAGTGGCAGCCACGACGACGGTTGCCGAGAATCCACCCGGCGTCGCCGCATTCGATATCTGGCTCTCCCGTGCCAACCTGACCGGCAACCCCATCACGGTCAACTTCTCGATCGCCGGCACGGCCACGGCGGGCAGCGACTTCATCGCTGCACCAACCGCGGCAACGATTGCCGCCGGGCAGCAGAGCGTTCGCGTCACGATGGCGATCCTCGATGACACAGATCTCGATCCCGGCGAAACGGTCGGCCTGACGCTGACCTCTGCAGGGCACCCGGCGGTTTCCGTTGGTGTCCCGGCGAGTGCGCTGGCGACGATCAATGATGACGAAGTTGCAAATGACGCGCCAGTATTGCTTTCGTATGCGTTGCTGCCGACGGCGATCGCAGAGGGCACCAGCGTCAGCTTCGCGGTCGCGGTGACCGCGAATGACGATTTCACGGATCCGATTACCTATACGATCGACTGTCTGGGCGACGGCTTCGTGACCGCGGATGACGTGATCGTGCAAGGTCCGCTGACCGGCACGACCGCGACGTGCAGCGGCCTGAGCCTGAATCAGGGCAGCGTCACCGTACGTCTGCAGGTGGACGATGGCTTCCTGACCTCGGCCGTCAGCACCGCAACACTGATTGTCCAGAATGTCGCGCCGAGCGTGACCCTTTCCGGACCGGCGACGGCAAACGAGGGCAGCGGCAGCGTAACCCTGGTCGCGAGCGCAACGGATCCGTTCGATACGGGCCTGACCTATCGTTACGATTGCGACGGCAATGGCACCTACGAGACGGCAGGTACCACCGTGGTGACCTGTGCCTACGGGCCGGTGAACCAGGGGCCGTACAGCTTCGCGGTTCAGGTCAGTGATGATGTCGACGCCACCACCGCCGTTGCGACCGTGATGCTGCAAAACGTGGCGCCGGTGCTCAGCGCGATCTATGCGACGCCGCAGACCGTATTCGAGTCGGCGACCGGCGCGACGTTCGCCGTGACGTTTGTTGCGACGGACCGGTTCGATACCTCGGTGACTTTGAACGTCGACTGCGATGGAAACGGCGCAGACGATCTCGTGACCACGACGACGATCTCGGGTGGGTCGGGCATCTGTACGATTACCGGAGATCAGCGGGATGTGGTTGTGATCGCCTGGCTTCAGGATGATGCAGCATCGTCCGCGACCGCGTGGACGACGCTGCGGGTGGACAACCGCAATCCGGTGATCACGTCGGTGACGGCGCCGACACCGGTCGCCGAATCGCGCGGCGGGCTGATTCAGGTGCAGATCAACGCGACCGATCCGGTCGACGCGGCCGATCTGCAATACAGCTTCGATTGCGATGGCGATCTGACGTACGAGATCGGGCCACAGAGTACGCCATCGTACCTCTGCCCGTACAACTGGAATGGTCCCTCGACGCAGACGATCCGAATCTATGTCGGCGACCAGGACGGCGGCTTTGCGGTCACGAGTGCGTTGATCCAGGTGCGGAACATCCTGCCGGTTGCGCCGTCGCTCAGCTTCCCGCTCAATGGCGCGTTCGTGTCGACGACGCAACCGACCCTTATCGCCAACAACGCAACCGATCCGGTCGATACCGGCCTGATCTATGAGTTCGCGCTTTACCGGAATGCTGCGCTGACCGACGTCGTCACCGATGTGACGCGGAGCCAGACGTCTCCGGACGTGACGACCTGGCAGGTCACGGAAATTGCGCTGACCGAAGGCGAAACGTACTGGTGGCGCGCACGGGCGACGGACGATACAGGATACGGCCCGTGGAGCCGCGCGTCGTCGTTTGTCGTTCGCAGTGTGACCGGACCGCCGAGCATCCCGCAGCCGTTGCTGCCGCTGGACGGCGCGGTGCTGACCGACGATACGCCACTGCTGATGATTCGCAATAGCGTCGATCCGGATGGCGACAACGTGTTCTACACCTGGCAACTCTGCGGCGACGTATCGTGCGGAACGATCCTTGCCGACGCGGCACGGCAGCCGGAAGGTGTGCCGGCGACGACCTGGCAGGTGCCGCGCACGCTGGCCGATGGGCAATATTTCTGGCGCGTCACGGCCGTCGACGAAACGGGACTGGGATCGAGCGACTGGAGCACCGTTGCGAGCTTCCGCGTCGATACGAGCGGCAGTGCGAACACGCCTCCGCCGGTTCCGGCGATCACGAGCCCTGCGGATGGCACCTCGGTGGCCTCCGGTACGGTTGCCGTGCTGGCGTCCAGCGTCGTCGATCCCGATGGCGATGCGGTCCGCTACGACTTCGAACTCGATGTCACGTCGACGTTCAACAGTACGTCGCTGACGACCTTCACGGCCAGCGTCCCGGTTGCGAGCTTTGCCGGCGTCAGCGAGAACACCTGGTACTGGGTGCGCGTACGCAGCAGTGACCCGGCCGGCAGCGGTTCGAGCCTTGGATTCAGCGCCGTCGTGCGCTTCCAGGTCAACGCCGTTACCGAACCACCATCGGCGCCACGCCTGGTTGCGCCTGTTTCGGATGCGACGGTATCGCAGCAGCCGATTTTGATCTGTGCTGGTGCCTCCGATCCAGAGGGTGGGGCGCTGGTGTACGACTTCGCCGTCTACACGGCCGCCGATCGTACCGGTGCGATCTACACTTCCGGTGATGTCGCCGAGTTCGGCGGTGGGGCGGACCACCTGGTCGCATCGGCCCTGCCAACCGGCAGCCCGCTCTGGTGGGACTGCGGCGTGCGGGACAACGAGGGATACCGCGTCCGCAGTACGGAGGTCTGGCGACTGAATGTCGACAGCACGGCCAATGGCGCACCCTCGGCGCCGCAACCCGTCACACCGGCACACGAACTGGAGACCATGGCAACGAGCATCACGCTGGTCGTGCGCAACGCGGTCGACGACGGCCCCGCGCCGCTGTCGTACTGGTTCGAGCTGGCGCCGAATGCGCAGTTCAGCAGTGCCTGGCGTTCGTCCGCGGTCGCCGAAGGCAGTGGCTTCACACGTATTTCGATGCCATTCGCGCTGACGGCGGGAACGACCTGGTACTGGCGGGCGCGTGCCAGCGATGCGGCCAGCCCGGCGATCTATGGGCCATGGAGTTCCACGTTCGCGTTCACGATCACCAGCCCGACGGCGAAGCCTGACAAGGACGGCGACGGCGTGCCGGACGACGTGGAATGCCCGTGGGGTATTTCCGTCTGCGACGATACCGACGATGACGGCATCCCCGATTATGAAGATCCGGATGCGGACAATGACGGGACGCCGGATGGCAGCGAATGTCCGAATCCGGCCATGTGCCTCGACACGGATGCCGACGGCATCTACGATTTCCGCGAGCCGGATGATGTCGATACCGACCGCGATGGCATCGTCAACGAGCTCGACCCGGACGACGATGGCGATGGTATCGCGACCAGCAGCGAGTGCCCAACCGGGGTCATGTGTGCGGACCGTGATGGTGATGGCATTCCGGACTTCATCGAGCCCGACAGCGACATCGACTTCGACGGCAGTGACCAGCCAGATGACCTGGACAGTGACGCGGATGGCCAGCCAGATGCGGTGGAGTGCCCGGTTGCGTTGCGGTGCGCAGACGCGGACAGCGACGGTATCCCCGACTATCTCGAACCGGACAATCGTGACACCGACCGTGACGGCATTTTCGACGACCGCGACAATGACAGCGACAACGACGGCATCGCGGACGGAACGGAATGCGGCACGCCCGGATTCTGCAGCGACAGTGATGGTGACACGATCGGCGATGAGCGAGAGCCGTCGAACAGCGACACCGACCAGGATGGCGTCGCCGATTCGTCAGATCCGGACAGCGACGGCGACGGGCTGACCGATCAGAGCGAATGCGGCGGTATCATCTGCGCGGATCAGGACGGTGATGGCATCTACGACTATCTGGAACGCAACGATGCGGATACGGATGGCGATGGCCTGTCGAACCCGGTTGATCCAGATGACGATGGCGATGGTAGCGGTAGCCAACTGGAATGTCCACTCCCGTTTGCGTGCCCCGATGGCGATGGCGACGGCCTGCCGGATTATCTGGAGTCGGACACCGCGGACAATGACGGCGATGGCATTCCGAACAGCGAGGATGGCAACGACGACCTGCCCGAGAATCCGCAACCCAATCCGCAGGACGATGGCGGTACGGACAGCGACGGCGATGGCCTCCCGGATGCCGTGGAGTGCGAGACCTGGCCCGACAACTGCGTCGACACCGACGGCGATGGTACGCCCGATTATCTCGATCTCGACAGCGATAATGACGGCCTGACCGATGCCGAGGAAGGCCTCGATGATTCGGACGGTGACGGCATACCGGCGTTCCGCGACCCGTGGGGCGAGGATGGTAACGTAAAGGTCTACGGCGGCGGCGGTTTCTTTGCCTGTAGCGCCACGACGCGCGGCGCAGCGGACGTGAGCCCGCTGCTACTGCTCCTGCTGCCATGGTTGTTCCGGCAACGCCGGCGTCGACGGGAAAGCTGATTCGTCGTGAAAAAGAATTGTTGGGGCCTGCTCGTTGCAGCCGCCGGTCTGGCTTTCGCCGGAACGGTACACGCGAAATCGACCGATTTCGAGCTGTTCGATCCGCCGGGCGCGCCCGAAGCGAGCCTGATGACCGAGCGCGCGCGCACGATCCCGTCGTTTTTCACGGTTGGCGCCTACAACCAGTTTGAGCAGAACCCGGGCACGTTTGCGCGTAACGGCCAGTTCGACAGCGATCTTGTCCTCTATCGCTGGCAGATGCGGGTGGTGGGAACGATTCGTCCGTTGCCATTTTTGCAGGCGGGCGTCGATGTCCCGTTCACGCTGCTGACCGACCTGCAGCGCAACCAGGGAATTCGCGAGGGCGCGCAGGCCGCGATGAACGACATGCTGTTTCGGGCGCGCATGCACTTTGGCGACGTCGAGCGGGACTATGGCACATTCGCCTTTGGCGGTGCGGCATCCGTGGCCTTCCCGACAGGCAATGCCGACAAGCTGGCCGGCGTAGACAAGCGCTTTGCCGAACCATCCGTCCGGATGCTGATCGACTTTTATCGCGGTCCATGGCGGGCGGGGCTGAATCTGGGCATCAAGGAGCGAGAGCGGACAGAGCTGCCCCAGTATGGCCTGATCCTGGACGACCAGTTTTACATTCGCCTGTCCGCCGCACGGGAACTGGGGATTGGCGGCGACCTGCGCCCGATCGTGTTTGCAGATTATGCGGTACAAACCAAGCTGTTCGATGGCGACTTCTTCGGCAGTGCCCAGCACAATGCGCACGAACTGTTCGCCGGCGTCGAATTGCACAAGCGCCGAATGACGTGGACGCCGGGGCTGGCGATGGGGCTGAGTCGCGCCTTCGGGGTGCCCACCTGGCGGATGGTGCTCGGGATGTTCTTTGGCGCGGCGCCGGAGCCGATCCGGCCGCATTACCTCGACCTGCTGGTTCAGTCGCCCGAACAGGAGCCGATTGCCGGGGCACTCGTGGTGCTGGATGATGCGACGGGTGCCGAGCCGGTGACGGCGCGAACAGCCCAAACAGGTCTCGCGCATTTCGATCCGGTCAAACCGCCGGCGGTCGCACGCATCGACCATCCGTACTGGCTGCCGGCGACCGCTTTTGCGAGCCAGGTGCCGGCAACGGTGACGGTCGCACTGCAGCCGCGCCCTGTGACGGTCGAGGTCCGCACGGTCGAACCGAACGGCGCTCCCGTGACCGTCGCCATCGTGCGTGCGGCCGACCAGGGCGTGGAGGCCCACGTCGATCAGGATGCGACGGCGCGGTTGAGCGTGGAGCCGGGCGCCATCCAGCTCTCCGCTGCTGGCGCCGGATACCAGGCGGCGGCAACCACGGTCAACGTGCGGCCCGGGCAGGCTCAGGTGTTGACGCTTGTCCTCAGGCCAGTGCCGAAAGCGCCGCCAAAAGTGAGCGTGGAGATCGTCGATGAACGCACCGGCGAGCCGGTGCCCGCCGGGCAGGTGCGGGTGTTTGGTGCAGGTGATCAGTTGCTCGATGTTCAGCCGTTCCGGGACGGTGCCTGGTCGGGGCAGTTTCAGGCACCCGGTGCGGTCACATTCGAATTCGTCGCCGCGCGCTACTTTCCCGCGAAACTGAAGCTTGATCTGCAATGGAATGATGACCTGGCCGTGCGGGTCCAGCTCACATCGAAGGCCAGCCGTCGGATCATGATCACCGAGGAAGACATCTTCATTGCGGACAAGGTCTATTTCCGGACGGGGTCGGCAGAGATCGATCAGCGGTCGCACGAGATCCTTGACGAGCTGGCGCAGGCGCTGATTGAAAATCCGCAGATTCGCAAGGTTGAGATTGCCGGACACACCGACAGCGTTGGCCGCCACGCCGCGAACGTGCGGCTGTCGCAGGCGCGGGCGGCAGCGGTTCGGAAGTACCTGATCGACAAGGGCGTGGAGCCCGAGCGGCTTGTCGCGCGCGGTTACGGGCCGGATCGCCCGGTCGATACCAATGATACACCTGAAGGTCGCGCAAACAACCGTCGCGTCGAATTCGTCATCCAGGAGATTGCACAACCATGATGCGCCGGCCTGACGCCAGTCGCCGTGTATCCGAAGGATGGATACGATAACGCAATGAAGCTCCGTTCCGGGAACGGGCTCGCGGCGGCGAGCTTTCTGCTTTTTGCGTTTCTGCTGGTCTTCACCGGCGGCACGGCACCCGTGCGCGCCGAAAGCACCGACTTTGACCGCCTCGAACCGGTACCATGGGCCCAGCGTGGCATCCAGATGGAGGATGTCGATCCGCTGCCGGCGCTGTTCTCGGTCGGCGGCTGGACACAAATCGAAAAGTCGCCGGTCGTTCTGTC
>RFIY01000230.1 GCA_003695505.1 Candidatus Dadabacteria bacterium
CGCAACCGCACACCCAGCTCGGCAAAGGGCTGCCAGGCGCCGCGAGCGCCCGCGCTGACGCCCTGGCGACCGGCGCGCCCAGCCAGTGTCAGTGCCGTGGCGCCGATCGCGCCGTACACCGCCAGCAACCAGACCGGCAGCAACAGCACGACACCAGCGATCCCAAAATACTGGCGCATCAGGTCGTCGCCGAGGACTTCACCGACCCAGCCACCGGCGGGCAGGCCATACAGCGTCGCATCGGGCCAGATCAGCGCAGTCAATGCCGAGGTCGTGAACAGAAGCAGCAGAGCCGCCGCAATCCTGAGCGGCAACGGCGTCTTGCCACGCTCTGAGGTCATTTCGAGCGCGGAACCAAATATGATCAGCGGCAACAGCCACGCCGCGATTCCCAGACGCCGCCACAGCGTTCCCGCCAGATAGGCACCGACGATCCCGCCGATATTCGCGATACGCCCCGGTGCAACGGCGTGGTCGAAATCGGGGTCACCCGGGTTGAAACTGGCCAGCGCCAGCACGCAAAACACGCCGACCGCCGCAAGCGCCACCGCGAACGTTCGTCTCAGCAGCGGATGATCTGCGGCACTCGCCGCACGTTGCAGCGAACGCACCACTGTCTGGGCCGCGGTCGGCTCGGTACGCGTCGCACGCGCAGCACTGCGGCGCTTCTTGACTTTCTGTCGGGGACGGCTCACGCGTTCATTTTAGCGGGCGCGGCGATTCACCGTTGTTCGCGGTAAAAATCAGCAATTCGATATATCATGTCGGCATCCCCGAACAACCCCGGAAGGCAACAACGTGGACGCATCCGCCCACCCTTATGCAGTTGAACACGACCTGATCGAACCCGCGTTGCGCGCCCTTGGCCCGCGGTTGCTCGAACTGCCGCAGCAGGTCCAGGAAAAGGAGGGCGATCTTGGCCCGCTCACCGAGCTCGACCTGTATGTGGATCGCACGTTGAGCGCACTGCTGCTCGAACATTTCCCCGACGACGGCTGGATCAGCGAGGAAAGTCCGCGCCGCACGCGCGACGGGCGCTACTGGATCGTCGATCCGGTCGACGGCACGCGAGAAGTGGTCGCCGGCATCCCCGAATGGGCGGTCTCGGTCGGGCTGTGGGAAAACGGCGAAGCGCGGTACGGCTGGTTGTTCAACGCACAGCGCGATCTGGTCTGGCACGGGGGGCCGGGCATCGGCGCCTGGCGCGACGACACGCCGATTCAGGTGACGCGGCCTGCATCGCCGGATCAGGCCCGGGTCGCTGTCAGCCGCACCGACACCAAAAAAGGGCTGATTCCCAGCGTCGAACCGGAGCCCATCGCGGTTGGCAGCATCGCCTACAAGCTGGGGCTGGTTGCCGCCGGCGAAATCGACGCAACCGTGTCGGTGACACCAAAGAACATCTGGGACATCGCCGGAGGGATCCCGATCGTCCTGGGCGCCGGTGGCGCGGTGATCGAGTACCGCAGCGGCGCATCGATGGCGGCGCTGGACATCGACCCACCCCTGCAGGAAGGCGGCCTGGTCGCGGCCCATCCCGATCTGGTCGAACAGATTCGCGAACGCTACCTGCTGCCAGAATAGCCGCGCCCGCCCGCCGGGCGGCGGACTCAGAACTGCTTGCGCAGATCCATGCCTTTGTACAGTCCGGCCACCTGCTCGGCGTAGCCGTTGAACGGCAGCGTCGGGCGGCGGAAAAAGTCGCCGAGGCGACGCTCGGTCTTCTGGCTCCAGCGCGGGTGATCGACGTCGGGATTGACGTTGGCATAGAACCCGTACTCGCGGGGCGCACGCATGTTCCAGGTCGTCGGCGGCTGCTCACGCACAAGTCGGATGCGCACGATCGACTTGATCGACTTGAAGCCGTACTTCCACGGCACGACCAGACGAATCGGCGCGCCGTTCTGATTGGGCAGCGGCTTGCCATAGACGCCAAGTGCCAGAAACGTCAGCTCGTGCATCGCTTCGTCGAGCCGCAATCCTTCACGATAGGGCCAGTCCAGAATGCCGGTCCGCTGGCCCGGCATTTCTTCGGGCCGCAGGACCGTCTCGAAGGCGACATAGCGCGCATGCGCTGTCGGCTCGGCTCGTTTCAGCAGGTCGCGTAGCGGCAGCCCGTCCCACGGCACGACCATCGACCACGCTTCGACGCACCGGAACCGGTAAATGCGCTGCTCGAGCGGACGCGCCAGCAGCGCGCCAACGTCCACCGTCTGCGGCTTGTGAACTTCTCCGTCGATCGTCAATGTCCACGGCAGCGGGCGAAACTGCGCTGAGCGTTCGGCCGGATCTTCCTTGCCGGTACCAAACTCGTAGAAATTGTTGTAGCCGGTCACGGTCTTCCAGGGCGTCAGCTCCTCATCGCCTGCAAAGTTCGCCTTGCCGGCAAGCCGCAGCGCATCCGCCTGCGCCCGCTCGGCCAGCGGCACCAGTCCGGCCGCCGCCGCGGCCCGGATCAGTCGGCGGCGATTCCAGAACAACGTTTCTGGTGTCACATCCTGCGAAGATGCCAACTTGCGTGGGGGGATTATCATAAGTACAGATTCCCGTTCCGATACCCGTTTGCCAGCCGGGGGCTGCCCGTGATGCCGATCTCGTATTCGACCCGACACCTGCCCGTTTCGTTCCTGTTCATCGTATCCGCAACGGTTGGCGCGCTGTTCGTGACGCCGCTGCACGCCGGCGTTTCGCGTGTTGACGATGACGAAGTGCGGCGCGTAGATGACGATCGACCACGCACCGCCCCACGCGGCGACGTGATCCGTAGCCGCGGCACGGTGACCTCGGTTCTGACGCCGGACCAGTTCTTGCTGGACGGCCGAACGATCGTCCGGCTCGCCGGGATTCACGGACCAATCGCCGATGAACCCAAGCGAATCGGCGACGATTACTATGGCGCCGACCGACTGCGCGCCCTCCGCGAACTGGTCGAGGGCAAACCCGTTCGCCTCGAGTTCGGAACGTACCAGAAAGACGGATACGGGCGGGTGCTCGCTTATGTTTTTCTCGAGGACGGCACCTACGTCAATCTCCGTATGGTCGAGCTCGGGCATGCCCTTGCGGCCTGCACACCGGCGAATCCTCGTGATTGCAGGAAGTTCATCGAGGCGCAAAAAGCCGCTGTTGCCGCCCGGCGAGGGCTCTGGAGCGCGGATGACAACGTCGCCACGGCGGCCCCTGCGCCCGGCGCCAGGGATCTGATCCCGGTCAAGGTGCAGGGCGTACTCGATGGCGACACGATCCAGCTCGCCGACGGCACGGTGGTGCGCTACATCGGCATCGACGCGCCCGAAGAAGACCAGCTCTACGTCTCGGGCAGTATCGCCGACCAGGCGATGCGCTACAATCGCGTACTGCTCGAAAATCGCCGGGTCTGGCTCGAATACGATCTGGAACGCAAGGACCCCCGCGGCCGCGACCTGGCCTGGGTCTGGTTCGAATACAACGGCGTCCTGCGCCTGGCCCAGGCCGATATGGTGCGGCAGGGTTTCGCCTGGGTCGCGGTCTTCCCGCCTAACACCCGCCGCCTGAACATGCTGCTACAGGCCCAGCAGGAGGCCATCGCCGCCGGCCGGGGAATCTGGAAGACGGAGTGAGACGGGCGCGCAGCAAATCCCGGCAACCCAGGACATAGCCCGACCCTTCGGTGTTGCGTCGCCCCGGAGCTGGAGCGACGCTTCTCACCATGCGCCCCCGTGTTCGTCATCCCGGCCTTGAGCCGGGATCCAGCCGTAGCAGGGTGCCGTGTGCACCAGGAATCAAACGCAACTGATGAACCATTCCGCGCAGCGGATGGACCCCGGATATCCGCCAAGGGCGGATTCCGGGGCGACGGGAATGAGGGTAACGGTGGTTTCCGGGGCGACGGATCGACCTTGTGTTACTTGAACTTCACAGTTCCCGAACTGCCCCCCGAAATATACCGCCCCTCGTCGTTTGTCGCGCAAGAGGGCACCGCAGCGACAGAACATTTAGACATTATGCAAGGCTGACCCCGCGCCCATCCGCCTTCGAGTACGCG
>RFIY01000026.1 GCA_003695505.1 Candidatus Dadabacteria bacterium
CCGCAGAGCACCGGCACGATATCCATCGCGCAGACGGCCTTGCGGAGCCCTGCGCGAATCTTGTCAACCGGGAGGTCGCCTTCTTCGAAGTAGAGCTCCATCAATTCTTCGTCGGTCTCGGCAACGGACTCCAGCAATTGCTCGCGCGCCGCAGCAGCAGCATCGGCGAGGTCGGCCGGAATATCACGCTCCTCGAATTTGGCACCAAGACTTTCTTCTTCCCAGATGATCGCGCGATTCGTCACGAGATCCACGACGCCCTGGAAGTCGTCTTCGGCGCCGATCGGGAGCTGGATCGGCACGGCATTGTGACCGAGGCGATCCCGAATCTGCGACACGACCTCTTCGAAGTTGGCGCCAACGCGATCCATCTTGTTCACAAAGGCCAGTCGCGGAACCTTGTAGTGGTCGGCCTGACGCCAGACCGTCTCGGACTGCGGCTCTACGCCACCGACGGCGCAGAACACGCCGACCGCGCCGTCAAGCACACGAAGTGCGCGTTCGACTTCAATCGTGAAATCAACGTGACCAGGCGTGTCGATGATGTTGATCTGGTGGTCATTCCAGAAACAGGTCGTCGCCGCGCTGGTAATGGTGATACCGCGCTCCTGCTCCTGCTCCATCCAGTCCATCGTTGCCGCGCCGTCATGCACTTCACCGATCTTGTAATTGACGCCGGTGTAGTACAGAATCCGCTCCGTAGTCGTCGTCTTGCCGGCATCGATGTGCGCCATGATGCCGATGTTGCGGAGCTTTGCGATTGGAGTTTTGCGTGCCATGTGATTAACTCAATCCCGTACAGGCCACAATTACCAGCGATAGTGCGCGAATGCGCGGTTCGCTTCGGCCATCTTGTGGGTATCTTCTTTCTTCTTTACCGACGCCCCGCGGTTGTTGTAGGCGTCCATCAGCTCACCGGCCAGCCGCTCGCGCATCGTGCGCTCGCTACGGGCGCGCGCCGCGGAAAGTATCCAGCGCATCGCCAGCGCGGTACGCCGACGAGGCCGCACTTCGACTGGCACCTGATAGGTCGCGCCGCCAACACGCCGCGAACGCACTTCCAGTGACGGCCGCACGTTATCGAGCGCCCGGTGAAAGGTTTCGACCGGGTTTCGGCCCAGCTTGACCGCCAGGTCGTCCATCGCACCATAAAAAATGCGCTCGGACGCACTGCGCTTGCCATCCCGCTGCATGTAGTTGATAAACTTGGTGACCAGGACGTCCCCGTATTTGGGATCCTGCACCAGCTTGCGCTCGAAATTTCCGCGTCGACGTGCCATCTGTCGCTATCCTCCGGTCGCCTTACTTGGGCCGCTTGGTGCCGTACTTGGAACGGCCCTTCTTACGGCCCTGAACACCCAGCGTATCCAGCGCGCCACGAATGATGTGGTAGCGGACGCCCGGAAGGTCCTTGACCCGGCCCCCGCGAATGAGGACGACGCTGTGCTCCTGCAGATTGTGCCCCTCACCGGGAATGTAGGCCGTCACCTCCATGCCGTTGGTCAGGCGCACACGCGCAACCTTCCGAAGCGCCGAGTTCGGTTTCTTCGGCGTCGTGATGTACACCCGCGTGCATACGCCACGCCGCTGCGGACAGGCCTGCAGTGCCGGGGCCTTGTTCTTTTTCTTCTTCTGCTTGCGCGCATGGCGCACCAGTTGATTGATCGTAGGCATCTTTTGGTCTCTTCGTTGCTGTAACGGTATACACGACCGGCAGAACACCGGCCGTGCGGACGTTAGACTGATGATGATAACACCGATTTTCGCCGCTTGTCAAACGAAAATCTGGCCACAAACGTCCGCGTACCTGAAGCACGCCCGGCGCGCGTTTCTCGTGTCGGGAATGTTGCCCGACTGAACGATCAACTGCGCCGTTTCACGGCCTTAGCATACACGGACAATGTTTGCTCGGCAACCCGTCCTGCGGCGCTGTTCGCAAGCACTTGCCTGGCGGCCTCAACACGTCGTCCCGCCAGGTCTGGCCGACGCCGACACGCGCGGATTGCGGCAGCGGCGTCCGTCGCAGAGCGCGGGTCAAACCACCAGGCGGCATCTTCTGGCACCCAGGCGCGAAGCCCCGGGATGTCTGACAGGATCAGCGGACACCCGGCCTGGATCGCATCCAGCACGGAGGAGCCGAATCCTTCGCTCCAGCTCGGGAGCAGAAAATAGTCACTCGCGCCCAGCCAGTCCGCGATATCGGTGCGAAATCCGGGAAAGTGCAGCCCGTCTGAGACAACGGCGCCATCTGGAACGGGGCCATCACCGATCCAGTAGTGACGTACCCCATCGACGTGGCGAATGGCCTGGAGCATGAGCTCGACGTTTTTTTCGGGCGCAAGCGCCGCGATGGTCACGCCAACGAAGCTGTCCTCAGGAATCCCGAGGCGCTGACGCGCGACTGTCCTTTCGGGCGTACGGAGCGCCGGGTCAAGGATCGGAGGGATGATGGCGATACACTCCGAGCTGACGCCGGCTTCGACACATCGTTCGGCGACCACGGTACTGAGTGCGATGACCTGGTCCGCTCTTCGCAGCAGGCTGCTTCGGGGCCGAAACGCGACGCGGCGGTGTACGACCAGCGCTCCCTGATGGCGCCGACTCGCGATCAGCGCGATCGGTATGGCATGGCCGGTGTGGGCATGGAACACGGCGCGATGGCAATCTCGTGCAAGCAGTCGTGCTGCTGCTTCCAGTCGATTTCCTGCTGTCACGATCTCTACAGGCAGATTGAGCTCCCGAAAACGGCGATCCAGCGCGCCGCCCCTTCGCACCACGACGGTCTGCCGAACGCCTCGTTCGGCCAACGCCGCCACCAGGAGTGCAACCTGGCGTTCACCACCGCGCCAGCCCGCCTCGAGATTGATATGAACGACGTGCATCTGCTCCGGCGAGATGCCCTTTTGGGCTTCGTGGGCGCGATCGCTCACGACTGAACCTGCACGTCGCGCTCGGCACCCAGTCCGGGCAGCATGCGCTCGTACACATCGCCGATGCGGGCGGCGATGGCCTCTGGCAGAAACTCACGGGCGCGGAGCCGCCCCCGTGCCGTCAATTCGGCCGCGACATCACTGCGGTCGACGACCTCACGGATCAGATCCGCGAGTCGTTCGGGGTCGTCCTGATCCAGATAGAGGGCCGCTTCGCCGCATACCTCGGGCAGACTGGAACGCCGCGCAGTCACGACGGGCACGCCCGCCGCCATGGCTTCGAGCAGCGGAATGCCAAA
>RFIY01000231.1 GCA_003695505.1 Candidatus Dadabacteria bacterium
CCTGTAGCGGGCACCGTAACAGATTCCGCCGGAGACCGTGGCCGCCGGCGGAGGATTGCGCGTTGCCTTGTCGATCGTCCCTCAGGGAATCAGATCAAGCAATGGTCCGAGCTGCCGTGACAGCAGTGCCAACCATGCATTGAAGCTCTGCTGATCAGCCTCTGTGAATCCAACGCTTCCGTCAATGCTGGTCAACTCCGCAGGAATCTTGTCGTCGTCGAAATCGACCACCTGGGCAATCGAATACACATCCAGATACAACACACCGCCAAAGGAAGGTGCCTGCAATGGCAGATAAGGAAACAGGCTGGCCACGCCGTCCTCATTCAGCGACGAAATCCCGAACGACACCGACGGCGCATTGACCGATGCAGACCCCGCCAGCGATGTCGTGGCCGGATTGCTGTTGACCGCAGGGAAGTGACGGATGTCGCATTCATCCTTGTTGCCGGCACCGCACTTCGCGATGTCCACCGGCGTGTCTTTTGAACCATCCCGACAAAACAGGCGATCGTAGACCCGGTAGGGCTGCTCCGCCATCTTCGTCGCAAACGCGGGATAATTGGATGCACGCAGCTTGGCGACCGGATCGGTTGCCGTATCGAAGACGCACTCGAGCTCCATCCAGATCAGCCGCAGATCCGCATCTGGCTCCATGGCCGGCGTATCCCATGCGATCAGCAGATCACGCGGCGAGAGGCCGCTGTAGAAAATCGGCCCGAGATCGAGCTCAACCGCGTTGCCAATGAAGTTCTCTACGGTATCGCCAGCGAGCACGTTGGCGATCGTATCATCGACCAGATTCAGCGCGAATGGCACGATGTCATTGACCAGATTGAGGCGACCGTCCGTGCCTTCGCTGCGGGGATCCCCGTCGGGCAACAACGAGTCCATCAGTTTGGTAATGAAGCAGCCCGCTTCAGGCGAAGTCGAAAGCTCCTCGCTGTCGAGCGCATCATCGTCTTCGACGCCATCTTCGTTGTCATCGACAAACAGCAGCCGAAGCTGGAAGCGGAACGTGTTCTGATCTTCCAGATCGGTGTCATCCGGATTGGCAACGATTTCGTCGCGAATCGCGCAGAGATCGGCCTCATCGTCGATCGGCTCCAGCTTGTTGTCGCCGCGGCCGAGGAAGGCGATGACGTCGTCGCTCTGATCTTCGTCGAATTTGACATCGTAGCTCGCAAAGAACAGCGCCTTGCGCAGGTCATCCACCGCTGTCGCAAAGTGGTCCCCTGCGTCAGCAGCCTGTTGCACGCCGGTGCCGCTGTCAAACGTCAGAAACGCCGGATTGTCGTTGAGCACGCCGGCAATCAGGTTCTGGATCTTTGGGACTTCCTTCTCGATCGATTCGAGCAGTTGATCGAAATTGTCGCCATCGAGGCTGAGGTTGATATCCAGCTCCGTGAACCGATTGAACATCGCCAGGTAGTCCGCGTGAAGCTCGATGGCCTGCGCGTAGTTCAGCGCGCCCAGCGCCACCTGGACAAGCGCATCGAGCAGAAACACCTCGCCACGATCCCATTCGCCCTGAAGATCCAGCGTCGGATGTTCCGTGTCGGTCAGGTACACCGGCGTCGGCTGATCCAGCACGAACCGGAACACCGGATCGGCCTTGAGGCGCTTCAGCTCAAAGGCAAGATTGTCGAACCGGTCGATCAGATCGGTCAACAGATCATCGATCAGATCGTGCAGGAACTCGTTTTCATCCGCGGCTGCGGCATCACCGGCGAGCTGATTGACGACGCGGATAATGCTGACGAACTGCAACAGGTCACTGAGCACCATGCCGAAACGCGCCTCGGCATTCGTGCCATCGACCTCGCGCAGTACGGTCTGGAACTGCAATTTTGCATCGGTGTAGCGGCCGTCGGCCAGATATTGTTTGGCAATCGCATTCTGTTCGGCAGCTTTCTTGCCCTGGCGGATCGAGGCATTTTGATCCCCGCGGCACGCAAGGCCTCCGATTACCACTGCAAGCATCAGGGAAAGGGCCTTGCTGGCCGGCATCCACTTACCTCGACGTTGCGTCATCAGCGCGTCCTCTTGATTCCTCTGGTGTAAAAGCTGTGGCTGAATGCCGCTTAGAATAATCCAGATTGCCGAATCGTGTCAACCAGTACTCGCGGCATCCCACTCGTCGGGCAACGGGACGTCGTCGGGAATTTCGACGACCTTTCTTCGCCCCTGTTGCCCAGCGACGATCTGCACACGCGACCGCGCCACGCCAAGGGCCTGCGCCAGCGTCCGGCGAAGCTCGTCGTTGGCGGCACCATCGACCGGTGGCGCCGCCAGTCGAATCTTCAACGCATCGCCATGAATCCCCACAACGGACGAGCGAGACGCCCGCGGAACGGCCAGAATCCGCAACCGCATCAGGCCCCGGTAGCGCTGTCCTGCCCGGGCGCCGCAAAGAAATGCAGATTCTGATCGCGCTGAGCGGCTTCCTCGTCCGCCTCTTCATCGAGATCGACCCAGTGCCCAGCCTGCGCAATCAGGTGGCGAATGCCCTCGCGCAACGCTGCCTTCTGGTGGCGCAAATCGAGAATCTGAGACTGCAGTTCCTGCACCTTGTGCATCGCTTCGCCAACCAGCTTTGAGGCCTTGAGTTCCGCATCGCCAATCAGCAGATCGGCTTCGCGCTGAGCATTCGATTTGAGGTCGTCGCCAACCCGCTGCGCCGTCAACAGGGCGTCGCGGAGCATGCCTTCTTTTTCGCGAAACTCGCTGAGGCGGCGCAACGCCTGCTGCAATTCGTCACGCAGCGCCTGGTTTTCCTGCCGTAGTGTCTCCATCTCGATGCGAACCAGATCAAGGAAGCGAACAACTTCATCAGGATCAAATCCGCGCAGGACACGCCGGAATTGTGCCTGTCGAAGATCAAGGGGTGAAATTTTCATGGCTCACCAGCCTTCCATGCCCGCTGTCGCAGGCGAAACTTGCGATTTCTCCAGC
>RFIY01000232.1 GCA_003695505.1 Candidatus Dadabacteria bacterium
CTGATCCTGAACCTCAAACAGGTCCGCCTGAAGATGCATGGTGAAGGACCGGAAGAACTGCTGCTCGAGGTGTCGGGCCCTGGCGTCGCAACCGCCGCTGACTTCGAGGGGAGCTCGAACGTCGAGGTTCTGAACCCGGACTTTGTCATCGCGCATATCGGTGAAGGGGGAACGCTCAAGATTCGCGCCATTGTCGAGGCGGGGCGCGGATTTGTCCCGGCAGAAGAGAACAAGAACCCCGACTGGCCCATCGGCCGGATCGCGGTCGACGCAATCTTCTCTCCGGTGCGCCGTGTCAATTTTGATGTGACCAATGCACGCGTAGGTCAGCGGACGGATTACGACAAACTCGTCCTCGAAATTGATACGGACGGCAGTGTGTCGCCGCTTGATGCGCTGGCGATCGCCGCAGGGGTTCTGCAGGAACAGCTCGCGGTCTTTTCGGGCAGCATCGCGACGAGCGGTGCCGCAGAGTCCGTGTCCGGTTCGAGCTCTGTTGCCGGGGCAATCAATCCGGTGTTCATGCGCGCGATTCGGGAGCTTGAACTGCAGAATCGCAGCATCAATAGCCTCGAAAGCGCGGGTATCTATTACCTTGGCGATCTGGTGCAACTGTCTGATACCGAGTTGTCAGCGATCAAGAATCTCGGGCCAAAGAGCCAGGCCGAGATCAAGGAATTGCTCGATGAGCTCGGGCTGACGCTTGGTACGGCCATCGAGGGATGGCCGCCGCAGCAACTGGAACGTCCCGATCGCGAGACCGCGGAGGCATAGACGATGCAGCACAACAAAAAAGGACGTCGGCTCGGACGGCGTCCGGATCATCGCGTCGCAATGATTCGGAACCTGACCCTGAGCCTGATCGAACACGAGCGGATCGAAACGACCGTGCCGCGCGCGAAGGAGATTCGTCGTTTTGCCGAGCGTCTGGTCACCTATGCAAAACGTGGAGATCTTCATGGTCGTCGCCTGATCATCCGTCGCCTGGGCAACCAGCCGGAGGCCGCAGCCAAGTTGATCGATGAGATCGCCCCGCGTTTCGAGAAGCGTCAGGGCGGCTATACCCGCGTACTCAAGACGGGGTTCCGTCGCGGCGATGCGGCACCGACGGCGTTGATCGAATGGGTCGAGGAAGAACTGCCGGTTCGCAAGAAGAAACGCCCGAAGAAGGCGGCCGAAACGCAAGCTGCTCCGTCAGAAGCCGAAGACGTTGCCGACGACGAAGCAGCACAGGAACAGGGCATCCCGGAAGAAGCGGAAGCCGATGTTACTGAGGCTGCAACTGAAGGCGCCGCAGAAGCTGCTGAGGCGTCCGCAGGCGAAGATGCAACCGAAGCGGATCAGGACGCTCCGGAACCAGATGCCGAGGATTCCGACAAAGCGTCGGAATAACTGGCCTTCCCGCGGTTGCATGCCAGCCAATGAAACTGAGCGCCCGAGTCGAACGCATCCAGCCGTCATTGACGCTTGCCATTACGGCGCAAGCCAAGGCACTTCGTGCCGCCGGGAAGGATGTCGTCAGTTTCGCGGCAGGGGAACCGGATTTTCCGACGCCTGCGCCCATTTGTGAGGCTGCGATCGAGGCGATCCGGGCAGGGCACACGCGCTACACGCCGGTTGACGGAATCCCACAGCTCAAGGACGCGATTCGCGAGCGGTACGTTCGCGAACACGGTCTGCAGTGGGACGCCGATCAGGTCGCGGTCACCGTCGGCGGCAAGCAGGCGCTATTCAATCTGATTCTGGCCGGTGTCGACCATGGCGATGGGGTGCTGATCCCGGCACCTTACTGGGTGAGTTATCCCGACCAGGTCAAAGTGGCAGGGGGGGAGCCCCAGTTCGTACCGACTCACGTTGAGCACGGTTTCGAATTGCAACCAGACGATCTTGAGGCTGCGATTCGGCCAAATTCCAAAGTGCTGATCCTGACGACACCGTCGAACCCGACAGGGGCCGCGATTGGCGCCCCGGCTTTGAAGTCGATCGCTGAAATTTGCGAGCGCCATGGCATCTGGATCATCAGCGACGAAATCTATGAAAAGCTGGTGTACGATGATTTCCGCCATGTGAGCATTGCATCGGTGAGCGACTACGCACGGGAACATACCGTTATCGTGAACGGCGCCAGCAAGGCGTATGCGATGACCGGCTGGCGGATTGGCTACATGGCAGGCCCGCGCGACTGGGTACGGGCAGCCGTAAAGCTCCAGGGGCAGAGTACATCGAATCCGACGTCGATCGGGCAGTATGCCACCATAGCGGCGCTCAATCTGCCCGCGGAGACGCTCGAAACCATGCGTACGACCTTCGAACGGCGCCGGAACCTGATCTGCGGACTCCTGAACGACATCGACGGCGTCAACTGCCCGGTTCCGCGCGGTGCGTTTTATGTGTTTCCTGATGTGTCGGATGCGATTTCGGACCGTTTCGACTCGTCGTTTACGTTTGCCGAGCAACTTGTCGAGCAATGCCATGTTGCGGTTGTGCCGGGTGAAGGCTTTGGCGCCCCTGGACACATACGGCTGAGCTATGCCTGCAGCGACGACGATATTGAACGAGGCATCGCGCGCATCCGGGAGTTCCTCGGGAAATAGGGCGGCAGAGGCCGCAGGGGACGTGGCCGTTGTCTGGTTGATGAACAGGGTCGAATGATCGTTGCGGACGGCTCTTGCGCTGTCTGACAGACATGGCGAAAACCTGTCCGCTGTTGCCCCGAGCCTGCCGCGGAGCCGGACATCCGCGCCGGCTGTGAAAAAATTGCAGAGTGCGCAGCAATTGACGCTTTGCGGCGACGGTTTTCGTCACTCCAGACGGAGATTCTGTGTGGAATAATTGGCACGACTCTTGCAGACGTTATCGCGACGCAGACGCCGGATCAGCGGGGAAACAGACGTTGGCCCCACCCCTCCCTCCCTCCTCGCTGCCCGCTGTCTGGCCAATGCGATCGGGTCTGGGCACTAAGGTGTCCAGACCTTTTTTGTTTGTAGTGGCTCGCAGGCTCTCTGATCCTGCCTGTCGCGGCGCGCAAGAGCGCTCATTGAAACAGATCAGTTGTTCCGGGCAGAACCGGCCCGTATTGGGCAGACGTCGACGCGCAGAAATCGTCCGCAGTTTTTTGGGTGGGAGAGCGACGTGGGTGATGGATGGAAATCGGTCGCGTGGATTGTTCTCGCTCCCACCATCATGAACCTGTCACGTATAGTAGAATAGTGATTCGCCATTCATTTTCTGGACAGGAGGCCCGAACGTGGATCTGTCGTTTACACCAGAGCAGGAAACCTTCCGCGAGGAAGTGCGCGCATTCATTCAGGAGGCCATGCCGCCGCACATTCGTGAAAAGGCCGAGAAGAGCGGCCAGTTCACGATGGACGAGATCATGGAGTGGCACCGCATTCTGTACAAGAAGGGCTGGGTCGCGCCGCACTGGCCCAAAGAATATGGTGGCGCCGGGTTTGATGCGGCACAGCGGTTTATTTTTACCGAAGAGATGGCGCTGGCCGGCGCGCCCGGACTCAGCCCGTTTGGCCTGTCCATGGTCGGTCCGCTGATCATGCATTTCGGCACGCCGGCGCAGAAAGAGCGCTTTCTGCCGAAGATCCTCAGCGGCGAAGAAGTCTGGTGCCAGGGCTATTCCGAACCCAACGCGGGCAGTGACCTGGCGTCGCTCAAGTGCAAGGCCGAGGACAAGGGCGACCACTTCGTCGTCAACGGGCAGAAGACCTGGACGACCTACGGCCAGTACGCCGACTGGATTTTTTGCCTGGTTCGCACGGATAGCAGTGGCAAGAAGCAGGAAGGCATCAGCTTCTTGCTCATCGACATGAAAACCCCGGGCGTCAAGGTTGTGCCGATGCTGACGATCGGTGGTACGCCGGCGTTCTGCGACACCTATTTCGAGGACGTCGAGGTCCCCAAAGAGAATCTGCTCGGGCCGCAAAACGGCGGCTGGACGCTGGCGAAGGCTTTGCTCGGTCATGAACGGACGATGATCGGCGGCACGGGACCGCTGCTGCGTTCGTTGAACAATCTCAAGCGGATCGCCGCGGAATGCCCGGACGGGCAGGGGCAGACGCTTGCCGACGACCCGAGCTGGCGTCGTCGCGCCGCCGCGCTGGAGATGCGCTACCGTGCCCATGAAATGGTTGTTCTCAAGCAGATTGCCGAGCAGCAGGCGGGGCGGCAGCCGGGGCCGGAGGCCTCGATCATGAAGATCGTCGGAACCACGCTTGGCCAGCAGATCGACGAGCTGACGATGGACACGATGGGACTCAACTCGTTGAACTGGTTCAATGATCCGCCGGCCGTGCCGCCATTGCAGGAATGGGTTGGATCCAACTTCTGCTACAACCGCGCAACGACCATCTTCGGTGGTTCGAACGAGATCCAGCGCAATATCATGGCCAAGATGCTGCTTGGTCTGCCGACGCTGAAATTCCAGGCAAGCTGAGCGAGCGGAGGAAACGACATGGATTTGCAATACACCGAAGAACAGTTGATGTTGCGCAACACGGTTGCCGATTTCGTCAGCCGCGAGTCGCCGATCAGCCGCGCGCGCAAGTTGCACGAAGATGAGACGGGCTGGGAGGCCGCTGTCTGGAAGCAGATGGGCGAGCTCGGCTGGCTCGCGTTTCCCTTCGCGGAATCGCTGGGTGGGTTTGGCGGACAGTTCGTCGACGCTGCGATCATCGTCGAGGAGCTGGGCAAGGCGCTGGTCCCTGAACCGTTCGTGGCGTCGATCGTGACCGCGGGTCAGGCGTTGGCGCTGGCCGGCAACGAGCAGCAACAGCAGAACTGGCTGGCGCCCGTACTGGCGGGCGAGGCGACACTGGCGTTCGCCGCGAGCGAGGCCGACAATCGTTACCACATCGCGGAGCGGGCCGGAACGACGTTGGATGCCAACGGTAACGGATACATACTGACCGGAGAAAAGGTCTGGGTCGACAACGGCCAGGCCGCCGATACGTTGCTTGTTACGGCCAGCGGGCCCGATGGCCTGACGCTGGTGGCGGTCGAAGCTGATCGCGATGGCGTCGAACGGCGTACGGTGAAGACGATTGATGGCCGCCGCGCCGCGATCATCCGCTTCAACGGTACCCCGATCTCGGCGGATCATATTGTCGGCAACCCGGGCGACGACACCGTCGCGCTCGTCGACCGCGTGCGTGATCTTGGGGCAGCGGCAGCCTGCGCCGAGGCTGTCGGGGTGTCGCAGGTCGCCTTCGATATGACCGTCGAATACCTGAAAACGCGCGTCCAGTTTGACGTGCCGATTGGGGCGTTTCAGGCGCTACAGCACCGTGCCGTCGATATGTTCATCGAAAACGAACTGCTGCGTGCCGCGACGCTCGCGGCGGCGCTGCGCGTCGATGAGGACGATGTCAGTGAACGCCATATGGCCGTCAGCGCTGCAAAGAAGCAGCTTGCCGTGGGCGGAAAATTTGTTGCCTATCAGGCGATTCAGCTCCATGGCGGCATCGGCATCACCGAAGAGCACGACATCGGACTCTACCTGAAGCGCATGCAGGCGCTCGGCGTTCTCTTCGGAGACGAGGCCTGGCACGAGGCACGTTACGCCGACGAACCTGCCTTTCAGGCAAGGTGAATCCACGGTGGCCCGGTCCGCCCTGGCGCGGATCGGCGTTGTTCCTGCTGATCCTGCTGGTCGCTGGATGCGGCACAGGTGAAGGTCCGGGAGATCTGAGGCAGAAGCCGTTGCCGGTGGTGGCGCCCGGCGCGCTCGGCCCGTTCGCAGTCGGTCGCACGGATCGCATTGTAACGCCGCGCCGCGATGGGATCGATCGTGAGGGATTCACGGTCACCGTCTGGTACCCGGCTGACACGACGCCCCGTCCGGCACGTACACCATTCAGCGGGTTGTTCGGAGCGTCGGTCAAGGACGCTCCGGTGCTGGAGGGCGTTCAACCGTTTCCCCTGGTGCTGTTCGCACACGGCCTGCGGGCGATACGTGAACAGAACAGTTACCAGGTGGAATGGCTCGCCAGTCGCGGATACGTCGTTGTCAGCGGTGACTTCCACGGC
>RFIY01000027.1 GCA_003695505.1 Candidatus Dadabacteria bacterium
CCAGCCGCACGCAACCGGTCCGAAACGCTCCGCAGCCGCGTCGATGCACTGATCTGCGAGCTTCAGGACGATCAGCCGTCAGCCCGGAGTGCCCCGACATCTGTTCGTGGGCGCCTCGATCAATAGGCGAGCGCCTGGAGCTCCTGTTCTGCCTGCAATTTCGCCTCCTCTGGCAGGCCGCCCAGCCGCAATGCTTTCTGAAAGGCTCGCCGAGCGTCCGTACGGCGTCCCTGCTCCTTGTACAGAAAGCCGAGGCGGTACTGGGTCAGCGCATGAGACGGATCAAGCCGCACAGCCGTTGTCAGTTCGGCGCGGGCTCGCTTCAGATCGCGTTTCTTGAGCCAGGCCCAACCGAGTTCACTGTGCAGCTTCGCGCTTCGAGGCAGACGGCGCACGCCCTCTTTGAGAACTTTGATCGCCGCATCATACTGCCCCTGCGCCGTGTGCATTCGCCCCATCAGCAGATAGATGTCTCCGTGGCCTGGTTCGATTTCTTTCCAGCGCTTCAGATACTTTTCGGCCTCGGGCCAGTCTTCGACCGCCACATATCCTCTGGCGAGCTTTTCGATCGCTTCGCGATGGTCGGGCTCCCGTTCGAGAATACGCTTGTATACCTCTAATGCCTTTCCGGGCCGGTTGAGCAATTCGTATGTGCGCGCATTCCACAACAGCGCCTCGACCGCGCCATCACTGAGTTCGACCGCCTTTTCGATCGAAACCAGCCCTTCCCGCAATTTCCCTTCGGCCACCCGCAACCTGCCGAGTTGCAAGTGAACCTGCCAGAGATTCGGAGCCAGTCGCATGGCCTCGACCAGCGCTTCGTTCGCCTCCGGAAACTTCTTTTGCTCCAGGTACGCCTTCCCGAGCAGCACATATGTGCGCGCCTGGCTCGTATCGAGCGTCAGCGCCTCGGTCAGAACGGCCTCGGCCTGGTCATAGGCCTTTTGCGCGAGCAGGACGTTCCCGAGCTGGACCCGCGCCAGTACACTGTCGGGGTCGAGCTGGATGAGATCGCGAAGCTGCTTCGCCGCCGCCTCATAGCGCCCGAGGCGGTAGTTGATCTCGGCGAGTTGCAGCAACACGGCCGTGTCTCCCGGGTGTTGCTTCTGGTAAGCATCCAGCCGCTCCTGTGCGGCAGCGACATCGCTGCGCCGCAACGCGATCTCGGCCCCGGCCCTTACGATTTCAGGATCATCTCCGACGACCTTCGCTGCGCGCTGATAGGCCTCTTCCGCGTCATCCAGACGATTGAATTCCAGCAACAGCGCAAACAGCGCCGTATGGACTTCGGGCACGGCCGGATGTTCTCTCGCCAGGGCGTCCAGTTCGCTCAACGCTTCGTCCGTCCGACCGATTCTCGCAAGCGCCTGGGCATGGACAATCCGGGTTTCAATATTCTTCGGATCGAGCTTGAGCGCGTCCTCGATGACGAGATTGGCATCGGCCCATTGCTTGGTTTCCAGCGCCCGCTTTGCCTTCAACGTCAGCAGGATCGCATTCGGGCCAACGCGCTGCAGGCCATCATCGATATAGCGGCCAGCAGCGGCCAGATTCCTTGTGGACAATGCGGCACGCGCACCAAGTTCGTAATAACGCACCTGACGCGCCTGCGACAACTGGTCGACCCCGGACTGGATGCCGCGCAAAATCTTGTCGACTTCCGCTGCCGCGTGCCGCACCTCCCAGACCGCATCGGCCCAGAGCAAACCGAGGTAGGGGTTCCCACTCTGCAGCGCGAGCGCCTGTTGAAGCGCTCCAAGCCAACCGTTCTGGTCACCAATATCCTGATAGATTTTGGCGGCTCCCAGTGCGGCAAACAGACCTACCGGCAGAGGCTGACTGGTCAACGCCGTGATCGCCGACAACGCCTGAGCGACGTTTGCCGACCGATATGCCGACCACGCCGCTGCCAGCACGACACGGGAATCCCCATTCGACGATTCGACCTTACCGCCATTTGCGGCCTGAATCAGCGCAGCGGCCGCAGCATCGGACACCTTGCCTGGGGGTTGGATTTTTTCATATCCGACCAGCGCCTTCAGAAAGAACCAGGCATCGCCTGCCAGCCGCTCGATGTCGTTGCGCCCGGGCAAGGCCCGCTGCAGATCGAGCAGCTCACTCCAGGCGTCCGCGACCTGCCGGGGAATCCATGTCTCTATCCGTTGCCGCACGTCCGCCAGCCGCGACTCAAGGACCTTTTCCCGGTGATAGTCCGTGTCGAGCGACTCGTGAAGTTTGAGTGTCATCTGGCCAAGGATGGGCACCGATGTCGCAAATTCAGGCAGAAAATACATGGTGGCCCCGACGCCACCGACCAAAAGGATCAGAACCGCGGCCACAATCGCAAACGGAAATTTTCGCCCACCGTCGGTGCTTCTGGACAGTTGTTCCAGCGTGGAAATCAGATCATCGTCGTCCCCGGCTTCACCGAAGATGTCCCCGGTAATGTCCGCACCGTCCGACGCGGGCGCCGACGTCTCGGCCGCAGCCCCGTCGTCGGCTCCTCCTTCGACCTGTTTCTCGATCTCCTGGTCGAATGCGTCATCTTCGAAGTCTTCATCGTAGAAGACATCTTCATCGTCAAAACCGAACGCGCCATCATCGAGCTGCTCTGTGCCGTCATCTGCAGCACTGCTGAAATCTTCGGATGGGACATCGTCCTCGTCCTCATCGAACAACGCATCCAGCTCCTCGCGGGACTCCGCCCCTGCCGACTGCGCCGGTTCCGCATCGCCAAAATCGTCGCCAAAATCGAAGTCATCGTCCAGGTCCCCATCCGGTGCCGCCGCCTGCGATGACGTCGAATCGTTTCCGGCTGCGTCATCTGATGTGCCAAAGTCGTCACCGAAGTCGTCGCCGAAATCGAAGTCGTCATCCCCGCCGGCTTCTTCCGTTGGTGGCGCCGCGGGCGCACTTGCCTCCTCTGTTGATGACGAAAACTCGTCCCCGAAATCAAAATCATCACCGTCGGCTGGTGGGTCCGCCGACGGCGCGCCTGCATCGGGCGCCGCTTCGCTGCCGGGCGCGGCGAAGTCATCTCCGAAATCATCATCAAAGCCGAAATCATCGTCCGCGGGGGCACTGGACGTCCCACCACCGGCATCGAAATCGTCGAACCCAAAATCATCTTCGGGCGGTGTCGGCGCGGGTGGCTTCGGCGCCGCGGCGCTCGGAGACGCCCCTTCGGCGTCGGTACTGCCATCCGGCGCGACCCGAAATACGGTTTCGCATTTCTTGCATTTGACCTTGACCGCGCCGCCGGCGATTTTCTCGTCCGGCAGATTATATCGGGCTCCACACTCCGGGCAGGCGATGATCATCTACTGTTTCCAGTCCTTGATGGCGTTGCTGTCATCTGTATGGTTGCGTCTATTCTATCGTATCCACTGGCACAACTGGCTGGCGCAGCGACAGGCGCAATCACGACGCGCCGTCACCGCGTCCGAAGGTCTGCACGCAGTCTCCACAGGTGCCGCGGCGCAGACTTCAGCGAAACAGCCCGAGACCTGGCACTGATCTGAAGCACTGCAAGATTCCAGGCCTGAAACGGATTCGAGGCACGGATCCAGTACCGTCGTAATCGGCTGTCCGAATACGTCGGCGCGCCAGTGCCCAGCCCAGTACACGCCGGTTCGGTCAACGCCAACTTCGATCCGGTCCGGAAGAACCGTGACGTCCGTGATCGCTTCCCAAAGCCCAAGCGACACGGCATCGGCGCCATCCGTGCGCAGTACCCGCACCTGCGCCTCCGCAACGTCATCATCCAGCCCAACCCACGGAAGCACGAGACGCACGGCCCCGCCCAGACGAACACCGGCCGGCGCGAGCCGGACGACCGGGGTGTGCGGTTCGAAGCCGCCCCCGGCCTCGAGAAAGGCAAAGTCGGCTCTGACTGGGACATCGATCCGCAAATCGATGGCCGAGCTGACCGCATCGGGGCTCGCGCGGAATGCCACACCCGCCAGTGCACCGTCCTCGGTCGAAAATGCCATGTCGATGGGGACTCCAGGAGAAAGCGTGATCCATCGTTCCGCGACCTGCGTATCCGGCGTCCGTACACACGCAGCAGATAGCAACAACAGCAAGGTTGCCGCCAGACTCTGCCAACGGTTCCGGCGCACCCTACCGGCAGCGTTGCGCGCGATCAGCGGACCGAGGTCGCGGACGGATTCAGCGGCACGCCGCAAGACGTCCTCTCTGTCGCACGCGATGGAGGATGCGGTGGCACCGCCGCGAACACGGACATATAGCAAAACGTCACGCACGGCCACCTGCAAGCCCGTCAGGATGGGCTGGCCGAGATGCGCTCGCGAAACCATTCGATCGTGCGAGCAAGCCCCTGATGCAGTGGCACCGCCGGCTCCCAGGCAAGCAGCGTGCGCGCCCTGGCGATGTCCGGGCGACGGCGCACCGGGTCATCGGCGGGCAAGGGCTTATACACGACCGGCAAGTCCCGGTCGAACAGTTCACTGAGCGCCGCGACGAGTGAAGCGATTGTACGTTCGTCCGGGTTCCCGAGATTGACAGGAAACGGAACAGGCTCGCCATGCCACAACAGACGAAACAGCCCATCGACCAGATCGTCGACAAAGCAAAAGCTGCGGGTCTGTTCGCCCTGCCCGTAAATCGTCAGCGGCTCATGGCGTAGCGCCTGGCAGATGAAATTGCTGACGACGCGACCATCATCCGGATCCATCCAGGGCCCATAGGTATTGAAAATACGCGCAATGCGAACATCTGCGCCGCGCGTGCGTCGCATGTCGTTGGCAAATGTTTCGCCAGCGCGTTTACCTTCGTCGTAACAGGATCGCTCACCAATCGGATTGACGTTCCCCCAGTAGGTTTCGGGCTGTGGCGTGACGGCTGGATCGCCGTAAATTTCCGA
>RFIY01000233.1 GCA_003695505.1 Candidatus Dadabacteria bacterium
GCGCAGACCGGGAGGTTGACGAGGATTGCACTGTCGATACGCCACGGGGCGAGATGAACGGACGCTGCGTCACGGCGCGCGACGAGGAGACGCTGGTCTGCGCGCCAGGGCGCCGCTCCGGCCATCGTCCGTCGGGCCCGCCACCGGAGGCGTTCGAGGCCTGCGCAGACCGGGAGGTTGACGAGGATTGCACTGTCGATACGCCACGGGGCGAGATGAAGGGACGCTGCGTCACGGCGCGTGGCGAGGGGACGCTGGTCTGCGCGCCAGGGCGTCGCTCCGGCCATCGTCCGTCTGGCCCGCCGCCGGAGGCGTTCGAGGCCTGCGCGGATCGGGAGGTTGATGAGGATTGCACTGTCGATACGCCACGGGGCGAGATGGACGGACGCTGCGTGACGGCGCGTGACGAGGAGACGCTGGTCTGCGTACCGCGGGGGAATCATGGCCCCGAGATCGCCGAATGAATGCCCGATCCATCTGGAGGCCGGTTGCGACCGGCCTCCTCGTGTTCTGGGTGTTGGTCGGATGCGACCAGGAAAAACAGGAAGCAGCCGCAGGTGATACCGATGCCGTGCGAGTCGTTCCGATGGATGTCGCCGGGCTGCTCATCAACGGCCTGACCGCTGACATCGTGACCGAACCCTGCACGCTGTCTGGAGGTACGGAAACGCAATGCTACAGAATTACCGCCAAGGCGGTTCCCGCAGATCATTCGACGGGCCCCTGGTGTCCGCGTGCGGTCACTGAAGACGCCGCGCACGGCGGCGTCTGGCCCGATGGCGGTCGCCTGTACGATGTGGACGGTACGTTCGTGGCGGACCTTCCGGTGTTCTATGATGATCCCGACTGGCATCTCGTCGAAGATGACGGCACGATTCGCATCACGGATACGAAGGATGCCTGCGAGGCCGCTGCCCGTCCCGATGTCGATCCGTCCTGGTACAACAGTTGCGTCGAATGCCAGCCGGAGTGGTTCGCCGGTGAGGTGCAGGTCACATATGTCGTGCCGGTCTCTCCGGTAGTTGCCGCAACCACGCTGCCCGTGCGGGCTGCGATGGTCATCGGCCTGGCGCTCAACGGCGTCAATTTCGATCCGCCGGCCCCGACCGACGCCATTCTTGCGGCGCATACACTGGCACCATTCGATGATTGCGGTGGCCACGTCAATCCGCATACCGGTTACCACTACCATGAGGCATTGGGTTGTTCGACCGCAATCGAACAGCGCGATGGACACGCGCCACAGATCGGTTACGCGCTCGACGGGATCGGGCTGTATGCCTTGGCGGGATCGGATGGGACTGTCCCGGAAGATCTGGATGCCTGCCGCGGGCACAGCGATGCTGTTCGCGGTTATCACTACCATGTGGCCGCTGCGGGTGCGAACCAGGTGATCGGTTGCTTTCGGGGCGAATTCGGCTGCTCGTTCGAGGGCGACGGGGCAGGAGAAACCTGTGACGCTTCACAGCCGGTGTTCCCACCGCGGGGTGGCTGACGGGCTCAACTAGTCGGCGTGGCAGGCGGTCGCTCCGTGCGGCAATCGAGTTGACCGATTCGGCACGCCCGCGCGCCCCGAGCAAGCTACGCGCAGTGGGGGACAACATTGTGCAGTGCGCCCTGGGCGGGACCGTGGAATCAAGGGCTCAGTGTCGTACACTCCGGTCGAAGTATCGGTCAGCGACGCGGTCGACTGGTTCCGCCGCAACGGCTACGTCTGAGGCGTAGCGCCTGCGGAGGTCGCGTCGAGCCAGTGCTGTCGTAGCCGCGGGTCGGCGGCCAGCCCGGAAAAGTCGAAGCCTTCTTTTGCCGCCGCGGCCAGGGCATCCGGAACCGTCTTGACGACGAGAAGCTGGATGCGCCCCAGCGTTGCTGAGACGCGGACAAGCACGCGCATCCAGGCTTTCGGCGCGACGACGAAAAAGCGGAAGCGCTGATCGCCCATCTGCAGTGCAAACTTGCCGAATTCGATCGCATAGGACTCGTCGATCTGTGTCAGCAACGTCAGGTCGTGCAGCACGGCGACGCGTGGGATCGTGTCGAGTTTCGCCATGCCGACGCGGAAAATCTCGCCGCCATAGCTTTGCGCCAGCTCGCGGGTGCCGTGGCCGGCATGCTGGGCATAGACGAGTGGGCCGTCGTCGCAGACGACCGGAGCGGCGGTCGCTGGTGGTGTTGCCGTTTGCATGCCGACCATTCTATCGCGTGGGTCAACTGGTGAATGGGTCGGTAAACCGCGAGCGAGCCGGTCGGCAGGATCAGTGGTGATCCTCCAGTGCCCCTGGCAGCGCAGTGATCGTCGGAATGGCGGTGATGTGCGGCTGATGCGGCTGCAATGCATCCGCGCCGCGACCACCGACGATGATGCGGCAATCGGCGTCCGGCAGCAGTTCGAGCAGCAGGCGCAACTCGCGACGGGCATCGTCGGGCGTCCTGTCCGGACCGAAGGAGATGCAAAGGACATCTGCCTGCGTGCGTCGCGCGGTGGCCGCGAGATCGGCGACCGGCACGTTCGCGCCGAGGTAGAGGACGGGGCGTCCGGCTTCGGTCAGCGCCAGCCGCGCGCAGTATGCGCCGACTTCGTGCAGTTGTCCCTCGGCGGCCCCGACGAGTACGGGCGGCTCGGCGGGGGCGGGCGAGCGATCCGGCAGCAGCCCACGTCGCATGCC
>RFIY01000234.1 GCA_003695505.1 Candidatus Dadabacteria bacterium
ATCGAAACCCTCGACGGTGTCAAGCTCTGGTTCGACAATGGTGGCTGGATGCTCGTCCGTCCAAGCGGTACCGAACCGCTGTTGCGCGTCTACATCGAGCAGGAAACGCTCGACGATGTCCGCGCCGTTTATCATGGATTCTCGGACTGGAGCCGTTCCTGACGACGGGAGGTCGCAGACACACATGGAACTTCAACAGGTCATCAATACGCTGGCCGCCTACTGGGCCGAGCGAGGTTGCGTACTGCTTCAGCCGTACGACGTCGAAGTCGGAGCGGGTACGTTTCACTGGGCGACCTTTCTGCGATCACTCGGCAAGCGCCCCTGGAAGACGGCCTACGCCCAACCCAGTCGCCGCCCGGCAGACGGTCGCTACGCCGAAAATCCCAACCGTCTGCAGCATTACTATCAGTATCAGGTTCTGTTGAAGCCCGCGCCGGACGACGTGCAGGATCTGTACCTCGGTTCGTTGCGTGCGCTCGGGATCGATCCGAAAGTGCACGACATCCGTTTCGTCGAAGACGACTGGGAATCTCCGACGCTCGGCGCCTGGGGACTTGGCTGGGAAGTCTGGCTCGACGGGATGGAGATCACGCAGTTCACCTACTTCCAGCAGGTTGGCGGCATCGACCTCGATCTGATTCCGGCGGAGCTGACCTATGGTGTCGAGCGGATCGGTATGTACCTGCAAGGTGTCGAATCGGTATTCGATCTGCGCTGGAACCGGGATATGACCTATGGCGACCTCTACAGGGAATCCGAGCGCCAGTGGAGCGCCTACAATTTCGAGAAGGCGCCGGTTGCGTTCCTGGAACAGGCCTTCCGCGAATACGAGACCCTGTTCGATGAACTGATCGCCGATGGCCTCGTCTATCCGGCGTATGACCTGTGCCTGAAGGCCTCGCACGCCTTCAACCTGCTTGACGCGCGCAATGCGATTTCGGTCTCTGAACGCACCGGATACATTGCCCGTGTCCGCCGGATGGCGCGGGAAAGTGCCGCCGCCTGGCTCGCCCAGGAAGAAGCGCGCGACCAGGAAGGAGCCGCAGAATGAGCGCTGCGGATCTGCTTCTGGAGGTCGGTGTCGAGGAAATCCCCGCACGGTTTCTGCCGTCTGCCCGCCGTGCGTTGGCCGAGGCGGCCACGCAAACGTTTGCAGCCTGGCAGGTCGGCCATGGCGCCATCGAGGCAACCGGTACGCCGCGCAGAATCGTGCTGATCGTGCGCGCGCTCGAAACGGTGCAGGCTGATCGTACCGAGACGATCACCGGCCCCCCGTGGGACCGGGCGTTCGACGATCAGGGTGCACCAACGGCCGCGGCGGAAGGCTTTGCTCGAAAGCACGGGATCGCGCCGCAGGACCTGCAACAGATCGATACACCGCGGGGCCCGGCGGCGGGCCTGACCCGAACCGTGGCGGGCCGGGAGACACGCGAATTGCTGGCCGAAGCCATCCCGGACTGGCTTGCCGGACTGCCTTTCGGCAAGAACATGCGCTGGGAAGAAACAGGCGTCCGGTTTGCGCGCCCGGTTCGCTGGCTCGTTGCGTGCCTCGGTGGCGAGCCGGTATCCGTCGAATTTGCCGGAATCGTGGCCGGCGCACAGTCCAGCGGGCACCGTTTCTATGGCGGCCCGTTCACCGTGGCGTCCGTCGATGATTATCTGGCTGCGCTGCCCGGACAGTTCATTGAACTGCGCCCCGAAGACCGGCGCGAGCGGATCGTGCGCGGCGCGAACGAGCTGGCCGCGGGCGAGGGGGTTCGGATTGACTGGGACGATGCGTTGCTCGACGAAGTCGTCGATCTGGTCGAATGGCCGCTGCCGTTGCTTGGCCGTTTCGCGCCGGAGTTTCTGGAACTGCCGGACGTCGTACTCGAAGCGCCGATGAAGGGGCACCAGCGCTATTTCCCGGTTCGCAATGCCGATGGGTCGCTCGCGAATCGTTTCCTGATCGTATCGAATCAGCCCGAAGATCCTGAAGGACTGATCGTTGCCGGTAATCAGCGCGTGCTGTCGGCGCGCCTGTCCGACGCGCGGTTCTTCTGGGATCAGGATCTGGCCCGCCCGATCCATGAACATGCCGAGGCACTGCAGCGGATCACCTGGCAGACGGGGCTCGGAACTCTGCAGGATCTGGTCGAACGCGTGGCGCGACTGGCTACGGACCTCGCGCCATCGTTCGAGGCGTCCACCGACATCGTGCGCGAGGCCGCGGCCCTGTATCTGGCGGATCTTGGCACGCAGATGGTCTACGAATTCGCGGAACTTCAGGGAGAAATCGGGGCGATCTATGCTGAGCGGCAGGGCGTTGCCGTGGATGTCGTCGAAGCCATGCGCGGTGCGCATCAGCCACGCGCCAGTGAGGATCCGTTACCGGATCGTCCAGAAGCGGCCGCATTGTCGGTGGCCCACCGTATCGTTCAGATCGTCGGGCACCTGCTCCTCGGGCACAGGGTGCGCGGCAATCAGGACCCCTACGGCATGCGCCGCGCAGCGATCGGCGTAATGCGGGTTTTGACGGCGCATCGCCTGCCTGTTTCGGTCACTACGCTGAGTCGCGCGGCTGCGGACCTGTACGCCGCCGACAGCGTCGATATACCCGACGACCTTGATCAGCGGATTGTCGAGTTCTGGGAGCAGCGGCTCGCGGCCTGGCTCGAGCAGGCCGGCGCAGACGCGGCACTGTCGCGTGCGGCGGCCCGCGTCTGCGAAGGACTGGTCACGCGCGCGGCCGCAGCGGTAACCCAGATCCAGGAACTGCGCCACGACACCGCTCGATACGAGGCGCTCGCCGATACCTACAAACGATTGCGTAACATCGCCCGCGACACCGAACCGGTATCCGACATCGCCGACTGGACCGACGCCGAGACCGCGCCGTTTGCCGCCGTGCTCGCGCAGGCGGAGCAGGAACTGTCAGCTCAGCTCGATCTGGCCGCGCGAGGCGCCGACGCCGATCTGGTTGCGCCGCTGATGGCTGTGATCGAGGCCGCTGACGTCTTGTTCGAGGACGTGCGCATCAACGCCGATGATCCGGCCGTCGCGCTGTCGCGCAAAGGGCTGTTGCGGCGTGCGCAGTCCGTTTTTGACCGTATTGTGGATTTCGACCTGTTGATCAGTGGAGGGAGTCGATCATGAGGAATGTCCGAGAATACCGGGGGAAGTTCCCGCAGTTGCACCACAGCGTCTTTGTCGCGCCGAGCGCGACGATCATCGGCAACGTCGCGATCGGTCGCGACGCTTCCGTCTGGTACGGAGCCGTCATTCGCGGCGATGTGATGCCGATCCGGATCGGCGCGCGGTCCAATATCCAGGATCTGGCCGTGCTGCACGGCACATCTGGTGAATATGGCGTTGAGGTCGGCGAAGACGTGACGGTTGGACACCGTGCGATTCTGCACGGATGCACGATCGGAGACGGTTGCCTGATTGGTATGGGCGCGATTGTGCTGGACGGCTGCGTGGTCGGCGAAGGCGCTCTGATCGCGGCCGGCGCCGTCCTGACGCCGGGAACCGAAGTCCCGCCAGGATCGCTGGTTGCCGGGCTTCCCGGACGCGTTGTGCGTGAGCTCAGTGACGAGGAACGTGATCGGATCCGTGAGGGCGCCGGGCACTACGTCGAACTGGCCACGGCGTACGGTGATCCGGCTACATGACATCGCGAATCGCGGTCGTATTTGCGTCTCGCTTCGGCACGACGCGTCTGCTGGCCGAACGCATCGCGGAGGGCATTCGCGAGGCCGGAGGCCAGGCCGCACTGATTGATGTTGCCGAGGGCGCCGCTGATGTTGCGGATGCGGATCGGATCATCCTGTTGACGGCGATCATCTGGGATCGCCCGCTCGCCGCGATGCGACGCTACCTGCAACAGCACGGTGACGCGATCCGGGACCGGCTTTTGGCGCTGGGCACGGTCTGCGGTTCGGCCGGCGTCCGTCCACAAGGTGGGCTGGTCTATGCCAGACAACTGGCAAAGCGGGTCGCTGCGCCGGATGTCGAGCGGTTTTCGCTGAGCGGGCGCATTCCGCCGCGTGAGGCGATGGCGTCCTGGGAGTGGTGGGCATTGCGCCTGTTCGCGAGCGTTTTTCGGAAGCCGCAACTTTTTGAAATCCAGCCCGACGAGGCTGGTGCCCGAAAGATCGGAGCCGCGGCGGTCGCAGCGGCCGCCGGTAGCGCTGGACAGGGCTGGGCGATGCAGGCAAGAGGGGGACAGCAGTGAGTGGCACATGGATGTTGTACGGTGCAACGGGTTACACCGGCAGACTCGTGATCCGCGCGGCGCTTGCGCGCGGGCACAGACCCGTGCTCGCCGGGCGCAACGCCGACAAGCTGGCGGCGCTGGCCCGTGCGCATGACCTGGATTTCGTTGCAGTCGGGCTGGATGAGACCACGGCGTTGCGAGAGGCCGTGGGCCGCGTTGAGGCCGTCTTTCACTGCGCCGGACCGTACATCGAAACCGGTGCACCCATGCGCGCCGCCTGTCTGGCGGCCAGTACGAGCTATCTGGATCTGACCGGAGAGCTTCCCTGCCTTCAGGATGCCTTTGAGGACGACAAGGCCGCCCGGGCCGCTGGCATCGCGATCGTGCCGGCGGTCGGGTTCGATGTCGTTCCAACCGACTGCCTGCTCCGGCATGTCTCCGACGCCGTTGGCGGGGCCACACGGCTCGACGTCGCGATTGCCGCGAATGCGCGTCCAAGTGCGGGCACAGCCAAGTCGGCGCTTGGCGTGCTTGCGGAAGGCGCGGCAATTCGACGCGATGGTCGCATCGTCAGGGTGCCGCTGGCGTCGGAGGTGCGCAAGGTTCGGTTCCCGTCGGGTACGCGCACGGTTGTACTCGCGCCGATCGGTGACGTCTGCACCGCGTATGTTTCGACCGGCGCCACCGAGATCCGCGCGTGGATGGCGCAGTCACCGGCAACGGCGCGCCTGATGAAATCGATGGCGCCGCTACTGGCCACCGCGCTGAAGCAGCCGCGGCTCCGTCGGGCGGCCATGCGCTGGATCGAGCGCCGCGTCGAAGGGCCAGATGATGCGTTCGCGGCCAGAGCCGGCGTCGAGATCTGGGCGCGGGCAGAGCGTCGCGGCCAGGTCCGCCAGGCGTGGCTGCGCACGCCAGAAGCATACCGGCTGACGGCGGATGTCAGCGTGCGGGTGCTGGAGCGTGTGCTGGCCGAACGTCCTGTGGGCGCGCTGGCGCCATCGCAGGTGTTGCCGCTGTCGGCGTTGCTGGAACTGGACGGGGTGGAGCTACTTGATGCGCTGCCGTAGGCGTGGTTGTAGCGTGCTTCGCGGCGATGGGGTCGAACGCAATCCGAATCCAGCGGCGTAGCTGGTCGCGCAGCGTTGTGCAGGCCTGCTGGCTGAGTTCGCCGACATTCAACCGGCAGCGGTGCCGCCATGTGCCGATCTGTCTGGCCTGCGCTTCGTCGGCCAGCGCCGTCCGCAGCAGCCCCGCAAGGAGACGTTCGTCGGCGTCCCGCCCGGGCAGGCCATCGTCGGCATCGGCCATCGCGATCAATAGCCAGCCCGACAGCAGGGCGATCTCGACGCGGTCCAGATCAAGTTGATCGGGTTGCGCATCTAATACGACACCGAGGCGGCGGTCGATGTCGGCCAGTGCGGGCTGCAGGGCCTGCGCAAGGATCAGCGCAAACATCTCGCGGTCACCGCGCAACCGGGCCCGGTCGAGTGCCTCGATTGCGCGAATGTCCGCCGCGGTCGGAAAGCGCGGCGACGCGGACACCGTTGTCGCGGCCATCAGGCAGAGTCCGGTCAGGAAGGCGCGGCGCATGCGTCGTCGAGGAACGATCGGAGTTCATCCGCAAGGCGTTCCGGGGCTTCGTAATGCACCATATGGCCGCAATCGGACATCTCGATGGTGCGGTCTGGATCAAACAGCGTGACGCGATCGGTCGCAATGCGCCCGAACAGCGAGTCGCTGGCGGTGATGAGCAGACGTGGCCGCGGTATGCGTTTCCAGAACGCGGCGGCGTGATCAAGATAGAATGGCATCGGCGAGCGCGTCTGGTGCAAGGGGTCGAATTTCCACCGGTATCCGCCGCTGTCGTCGAGCTGAACCGCGGCGCGGGCGAGATCTGGCAGCAGATCGTCGCGAATGCGCGGTTGGGCGCGCTTCAGACGGTCGCAGATTTCCGTGATGTCGGCGAAGCGACGCGGATGGCGCTGCGCGAGCCGTTCGCGATCCTGGATCCAGGCCGCCATTCTGCCAGGCGCATGGTCCGGCTCAGCGGCCGGTGGGCCGAGCCCTTCGATCGACGTCAGTGAGTGGACGCGTTCGGGAAAGGTGCCCGCGTAGTAACTGACGATCATGCCGCCCATGGAGTGGCCGACGAGATGGACGCCATCGGGACTCAGGGCATGAATGATCGCAGCCAGGTCGCCGACGTAGTCCGGAAAATGATAGTAGCCGCCGCGCCCGACGTGATCGCTGTCACCGTGTCCGCGCGCATCCGCGAGCAGTACCCGATAGCCATCCGTCAACCGCTCGGCCACTGGTCGCCAGGCTTCGGCGAAGTCGAGATAGCCGTGTTGTATCAGCACGGTCGGGGCATCGGGCGCAGGCGCCGGGTATTCGAGAACATTGAGCCGCAGGCCGGCGTGGTCGATCAGGTGCCTGCGCATGTCAGAAGACGGTCTCACCGGTGCGGCGGCGTTTGGCCTTGCGAAGCAGGACGCGCAGCTCTTCTGGCCCGCGGGCATCGAGCCAGCCACGCTCGATCTGGTTGTCCTGAAAGATCTGGGCGATGGCCGACAGGGCTTTCAGATGAAGGC
>RFIY01000235.1 GCA_003695505.1 Candidatus Dadabacteria bacterium
TGTGATCTGGATCACACCCCACATGTAGAGGCGTTTGCATAAACTTTACCATTTGGTAAACTGGCGGCAGTGTTATGCTGCCATGCAATGGATTACCGGCAGTCTGATTTTCGATCAATTCCATTTGGACGGAAATGCCATGAAAGTTCTGATTACGGGCGCATTTGGAAACATCGGCGGACACACGATGCGAGAGCTGCTCGCGGCCGGACACAGCGTGCGGGCATTCGATCTGGACAACGCCACCAACCGCAAGACCGCGACCGCCTGGGGAGAACAGATCGACACGGTCTGGGGCGACATCACGGATCCCACGTCGATCGCACGGGCAGCAGAAGATGTCGATGCCATCATTCATCTGGCCGCGGTTATTCCGCCGATGACGGATCAGCAGCCTGAACTCGCGGAGCGCATCAACGTCGGCGGCACGAGACATGTCATCGACGCCGCGCTGGCCAGTGCGAAGAAGCCGCACATCGTTTTTGCTTCGTCGATCGCCACCTATGGCCGACGGTTCGATGAAGCGCCACCACGGCGTGCCGACGAAGAGCTGCGTCCGGAGGACAACTATGGTCGCCACAAGGTCGAGTGCGAGCGGATGATTCGGGAAAGCGGCCTGACCTACACGATTTTGCGTCTGGCTGCGGTGCCCCCGGTCTCGCTGGACACATTCGACCCCATTGCGTTCGATATCCACCCGGAAACACGGATCGAGTTTGTCCATCCGGCAGATGTCGGCATCGCGCTCGCGAATACGATCGGTAACGAGCGCGCGCGCAACAAGGTGTTTCTGATTGGCGGCGGCGAGGTGAACCAGTTCCGTTATGGTGACTGGATCAATGCAATGTTCACCGCTACCGGGATCGGGCCACTGCCCACAGAAGCCTTTGGCCCACGTCCTTTTTATACCGACTGGATGGATACTGCCGAAGCCCAGGACGTCCTGCAGTTTCAGCATCGCACCTGGGAGGATTATCAGAACGATATTCGCGCACTACTCGGCTGGCGCATCGTATTCGTACGTCTGCTCCGCCCGTTCATTCGCCGGGCCCTGCTGAAGAAGTCGCCGTACTGGCAACAATTCAGGAAGGGCGGTGCATTGGCGCCCGTTTCCGCCGATCAGGGCTGAAGCAGGACCTTGCCGACATTCTTGCGTTTTTCCAGCCGTCCATGCGCTCTGGCGGCCTCCTCGAATGTCCAGACGCTGTCGATGTGGGGGCGCACGGCTCCCGCCTCCCACAACTTCAAAACTTCCTGAAGTTCGTTACGTAACATTTCGGTCTCATTCCACAAATGCCCCATATTTACGCCCGACACGGAGCGATTATCATCCATCAGACGCAATGGGGAAAAACGTGGGACAGCCAGGAACTGTCGCAACAGATGCAGTAGTTTCCGTGTTTCGCCGGCATCGGCATTCGCAAAACCGAACGCGACAAGGTGACCGGCGGGCGCAAGCAGCGCGTATCCCTTGCGCCAGTCCCCGCCACCGAGTGGATCCAGCACGATGTCGACGCCACGGCCATCGGTCAGCTTGCGGACTTCCGCGGCATAATCCCGATTGCGGTAGTCGATCGGGTGCGTGCAGCCCTGCTCGCGCACGTAGTCATGTTTTCCGGGGGACGCAGTGCCGCAGGTGATCACATCCGCAACCGTCTGGCAAAGTTGCAACGCAGCCGTGCCTACGCCTCCTGCAGCCATGTGCACGAGCACGTGCATCCCCGGCTGCAGATTCGCAACGCGGAACAGCATATGCCAGGCGGTGAGGTAGACGACCGGAATCGCGGCCGCTGTCTCCAGTGGCATCGCGTCCGGAATCCGCAGAACCTGCATCTCCGGGACGCATACGACCGAGGCATGCCCGCCAAATCGGGTCAGGGCGGCCACACGATCACCCGGCTTGACTTCCGAGACCTCGTTGCCAACCGAGCGCACCGTGCCGGACACTTCGTAGCCGACCACGCAAGGGGGTTTTGGGGCATCCGGGTATAGCCCCTTACGCGCCATAACCTCGGCAAAATTGAGGCCGGCAAACGCGACATCGATGCAGACCTCCCCGGGACCCGGTTCCGGATCCGGCGCCTCTTTGACGGTGAGCACTTCGGGTCCACCGTGGCGGGTGATCGTAATGGCTTTCATCGGGCAATCCTTCCGGAAACGATGGATTTTGTCAGGGTACACAACGCGATCGTACGAGGAGATTCGTCATCACCGGCAACGCAGGCCTCGGCGCGAAGAAAGATCAGCGAGCGGCCCCGGCGAATCACGTGCGCGTAGATATCGACCGTTTCAGCGGCAGCCGTCACCGGAGCGAGTATACTGCAGTGGATGTCGTGCGTGACGATCTGCTGATCCGGCGACAGCAACGGGACGGCGGCAGCAAAACAGGCCACATCCATCAGGCCGTAGAGGACGCCGCCGTGCAGGAAGCCCGCGCCGTTCAGGGTGTATGCATTGAGATCGAAGCGCACGTGCGACTCGCCGTCCTTGGTCCGGACGACGCGAACGCCACAACTGTTGTGGTATGGATGTTGATGTAAAGCCTGGAGCCATGGAGCCGTCACCTGGAGAGTCCTTTCGTTGCTACAGATCGGGACAGGGATATCGACATGCTGATTGATGATCTGATTCGGCGCAATTCGCGGATCCAGCCGCAGCGGCCAGCGGTTCGCAGCAGCGACCTGAACCTGTCCTGGCGTGAGACCGAGCGTCGCGCAGCGGCGCTGGCGAGTCAGCTTGCCGCCGCAGGGGTCGGCCACGGAGATCGCGTCGTCGTAATGCACGGAAACAGCCCGTGGACGCTGCTGTCGTGGTACGCAATCTGGTCTGCCGGTGCCGTCCTGGTTCCGATCAGCCCGCTCGCCTCGCAAACAGAGGTGGCGGATGCGATCCGCCGCACGTCGGCGCGTCTCGTGATCGCGGATCGGTCATCATTGCCACTCTGCCACGAGGTTTCTGCGAGCCTGAAGAGCCCGGTGTGGACGTCGGCTCCGGATGGTGGCGCTGCGGACGGACGGCTCAGCGAACTGAGCGCGCCGACGAACCTGGATTCGCCACCCGTCCGTTCGGATGACATCCGAACAGAACGCGACCCGGCTGTGATCGCCTTCACCAGCGGCACATCAGGGCGCCCGAAAGGAGCGATGCTGAGCCACCGCAATATGCTGGCCAGCGCAACCAGCGTCGCGCTCGAGCGTTCGCTTACCTGGCGCGACCGCTACTATTTTGCGACGCCGATGAACCACATTTCCGCAATCAGTTTTGGTGTGATGACAGCGCTTTCGGGCGGCTCTTTTCAGTTCGCTGGCAAGTTCGACGCCGAGCGGTTCGTCGATGACGTCCGCAGGGAGCCTGTAACATTCGTCTTTCTGGTGCCGGCGATGTTACGCATGGTCCTCGATGTCCTCGACCGACGCGGAGAGAAACACCTGAACGCCAAAGCGCTGCGGCTCGTCTGCTACGGCGCCGCACCGATCGCGCCAGCGCTGCTCGCAGAAGCAATCGAGCGCCTGGGCTGCGGATTCTCGCAGGCGTATGGGATGACCGAGGCCGCACCGGTCGTCTCGGTGCTGCCACCCGAGGACCACACGGCGGCAGTGGCGGGCGAACATGCTGAACGGTTGCGCAGCGCCGGTCGCCCGACATTCCACGCGCGTATTCGCATTCTCGATCCAGACACGCGGACTCCATTGCCGCCGGGGGAGGTCGGAGAGATCGCCGTAGCCGGGCCATCGCTGTTTCAAGGGTATCTCGATGATCCGGAGGCATCGAGCAGCGCGTTTCTGGGTGAATGGTTCCTGACCGGTGACGGCGGACATCTCGATGAGCACGGCTACCTGTACGTTTCCGGTCGCCGCAGTGATCTGATTCTCAGTGGCGGCGTGAACGTCTATCCCAGAGAAATCGAACTGGTTCTGCAGGAGCATCCCGCCGTGCTCGAGGCGGTTGTCATCGGCGTGCCGGACGACAAATGGGGAGAGCGCGTCGTCGCTTGCGTACGCCTTGCCGAAGCGGAAGTCGACACGTCTGAAATGCTGTTTGACTTTTGCAGGGAAAGGCTGGCACGATACAAGGTGCCAAAAGAGATCATTCCGGTAGAAGCGTTTCCACGAAATCCGACCGGGAAGATCCTGCGGCGCGCGCTGCTACAGCGCCTGGATGAGCTGAAGCTACCGGGCAAACAGTCGCGCGAAGATGAGTAGAGTAGTGATCGAATCACCAGGACGTCAGCGGAAGGGGAGCTTCTGTTGCAACA
>RFIY01000236.1 GCA_003695505.1 Candidatus Dadabacteria bacterium
CCCGCCGTGCCCAGCTACCTGCCGGGCCAGGATGCGATCGGCACGCTGGCGCGCGTGTACGCGGTGCAGGAAAGCGTTGCCGGAACGGCAACGCTCCAGATCGGCGACAACGCGGACCCGGCCGCGGTCGCGACCACCGTCGCTACGCCGTCTGCAGCGCCCTCGGCGGCGCCGCAGGCGGCCACCGCGGACATTCTCGCAACCGTCCGGGAGATCGTCGCCGATGCATCGGGCTACGAGCTGGAAGAGATCGAGCCGGGGCTGGACTTCGAAGCCGACCTCGGTATCGACACCGTCAAGATCGCCGAAATCGTCGGCCTCGTCCGCGAGCGCTTCGGCCTGCCCGAAGATCCCGACCTCGTCCTGAGCGACGTGGCCACCGCCGACGCCATCGCGACCTATGTCGCGGCACGCCAGCGTTCGGACACGTCCCCGGCCGAGGCGACGGAGCCGCGGCAGACCCAAACGGCGGCGAGCACATCCACCCCGAGCGCGCCGCCGGCCCGGGCGGCGGCGTCTGCCGAGGTCGACGCCGCCGACATACTGGACGCGGTCCGGCAGATCGTCGCCGACGCATCCGGCTATGACCTCGATGAAATCGAACCGGACCTGGACTTCGAGGCCGACCTCGGCATCGACACCGTCAAGATCGCCGAAATCGTCGGCCTCGTCCGCGAGCGCTTCGGCCTGCCCGAAGATCCCGACCTCGTCCTGAGCGATGTTGCCAGCGCCGCGACCGTCGCGGCATATGTCGCCGAGCGACAGGGCGCATCCGCCGTACTGTCGGCTACAGCGGAGCCCGTGGAGACCGAGGATGCGCCGCGTGCGGATCCGTCGGTGGAGCCTGCTGCTGTGCCCGCGCTCGCTGACGACGAGATCGTCATTTCCGGGATGGCCGCGGCGATCCCTGGTCATCCGGATCCGTTCTCGGCCGATGCGCTCGCCAGCCTGCTGTCGGGGGACAACCTGATCGAGCCGGTCCCGGACGCGGTTCGCGACCGCATCATCGAACTCGGTATCGAATCGGTATCGAAAGACAGCGAAGGTCGCGTCCGCACGCAAACGATTCGCAATCGCGATGAAACCGTTCAGTACCGGAGCCGGCTGCACGGCGAACCGGATCTGACCGCCTTTGGCATTCCGAAAGCCGCGGCGCAGATCCTCGATCGCAGCTCCCGCTGGGCGGTCGCGGCCGGCTTTCACGCCCTCAACGATGCGGCACTGCCGCTGATCGACCGAGACGCCGCGGACCGCTACGCCGCGGCGCGCGTGCTGCCGGCCGAGCTTGGCGCGCGAACCGGCGTCATCTACGCGTCGATTTTCGGTGGCATCGACGTCTGGCTCGATGCGGCGACCGGAAAGGGATCATTTCCGCGAACATTCATGGTCGAGTCGCTGTCGCTTGCCCACAGCCATTTCGCACGCTTTGTCGGCGCGAGCGGGCCGACGATGCGGCTCGACGCGGCCTGCGCATCGACCGTAACCGCGCTGGCCACGGCGCAGGACTGGCTGCAGAATAACCGCTGCGACCGCGTCGTCATCATCGCCTGCGATCTGGCCGGCGAGGACACGCTGTTGCCGTATGTCGGCGGCGGGTTCATGGCGGTCGGCGCGGCGAGTACCGACCCGGACCTGGAACGAGCCGCGCGCCCGTTCGGAACAGGCCGCGCCGGAACGATCATCGGTTCGGCGGCGCTCGCGATCGTGCTCGAAAAGGCCGGGCAGGCACGCGAACGTGGGTTGCGGCCGCACGCACGCCTTGCAGCGGTCCGTACCAGCAACGACGCCTGTCACCCGCTGCAGATGAATCCGACGCGCATCGCGGAGCAGCTCGACAACCTGATCGACGCAATGACCGAACGCTACGAACTGGAACGGGCGCAGATTGCCCGACGCGGGGCCTTCGTCAGCCACGAACCGTACACGCCGGCCCGTGGCGGCAGCGCCGCAAGCGAGGCCAACGCGCTGCGCAACGCATTCGGTCAACACGTCGGCGACATTCCGGTCATCAACGTCAAGGGCTATACCGGACACCCGATGGCGGCGAGCATCGAGGACATTGTCGCGATTGCGGCGCTCGTCCACGGCAAGGCCCCGGCGGTCCGCAATGCCGACAAGCAGGACCCGGAACTGGCCGATTTGCGGCTGAGTGATGGCAGCCCGGTCGCGTGCGACTGGGTCATCCACCTGGCCGCCGGCTTTGGCGCGCAGATTGGCTGGGTCGGCTACGGGCGCGTACCGGGAACAGGTCCGCGCATCGACCGCGATGCCTGGCATCAATGGACCAGCCAGTTCAATCCGCGGGAAACCGCCGTGAAGGAGCCGGCAAACACAGTGGCCGCCGACCATGCCGCCGTGCTGAGCTGGACGCCAGACTGGCGGCGTCGCGACACCGCATCCGCGACCGTATCGCCCGGAGCCGTCTGGCAGCCGCTCGCGGACCGCACCATCTTCGATGCCAGTGACGTCGAACAGGTCGTCGCTGATGTGATCCGGTACTGTTGCGAGCAGGCGCCGGATACCGTCCTGCTCCCTGTCCGAACCGCGGATCGCTGGACACACATCGCGGCGGAAGCAATCGCGGCGGCCGTCCGCAGCCTGCGCAAGGAATCGGACAACGCAGGTCCGCGCCTGGTCTGGGCGGAATCGGCGCTACCCGATCAGATTCTGGATGTTGCCGAACAGCGCTGGGACGCGGATCAGGTGGCGGAGCGCGTCTGGGTGCCGAGTCCACAGCGCAACGCGCGTGCGACTGCGCCAGCCGGCAACTGGATCCTGATCGGCGGCGGGCGCGGCATCACCGGCCTGCTGGCGCGGCGGTGGGCCGCTGTCCCCGACCGCACGCTCATTCTGGTTGGCCGGCAGGAAGCGCCTGACGATGCGCTCGCCGATCTCGACGACGCCACGCTGAAACAGCGGGCGCGCGCCGAACTCGGCGGCGAGAAGGATCCGAAACGCTACCAGGCGATCGTCGCCCGCCTGGAGCGTGCGCGTGAGCTGGCGCGGACGTTGCGCGAGCTGCGCGACGCGCCGAGCACGGTTCGTTATGTGGCGGTCGACATCGCACGCCCCGGCGCGGCCGACGCCATTGCCGCCACGCTGGATGACATCGGCCCCGTTGCCGGGATCATTCACGCCGCCGGCGTCGAAGCGAGTGTCGCCGCGAACCGGACCTCGCTCGAAACCGTACAACGCGTCATGCTGCCCAAGTTGAGTGGCGGCCTTGAAATCCTCCGTCTCGCACAGCGCTACGGCCATGTGCCCGTAATCGGCTTCGGATCGATCGCCGCGGCGATCGGCAACCACGGGCAGAGTGCCTACGGCGCCGCCAATGCCGCACTACGGGCGCTGTTCGAGGCGGCCAACATCCCGGCGACCACGATCGAGTGGAGCGCCTGGGGCGGCGCCGGCATGGCGACACGCGGCGCGATACCGGAGCTGCTGAAGCGGCAAGGAATTTCGCTGATGGATCCCGACGCCGCGTTCAGCGAACTGGAAGCCTGGCTGTCTGGCGGATCCGAGCAGCGGCCGGCTGCCGTCGTCGTTGCAGCGACCGAGGATGCCGGCGGCGAGCTGCCGGCACCACCTGACGAGGCGGCCGCCTGCATCGTCTCCGGCCCCGGCGATCCGTGGATCGATGATCATCGCATCGGCGGCGTCGCGGTACAGCCCGGTGTCAGCGGCCTGGCCATGCTCTGGAATCTGCGGCCGCACGAAGGCGTGTCGCTCGAATACAGGCGCGCCATCCGTTTCAATGACGACCACGACGCGCTGATTTCGATCGTCAATCACAACGGGCACGGCCATATCGTTGAACACGATGACGCCAACCGGCCCCGGCGTCAGCCCGCCTGGACCTATGAATGGAAAGGCGACGCACGTCCGGATGCACCAGTCGCATTTTCTCCGGAGACCTCGTGGACGGCCGGCCCGCAACGCCAGGACATCTATGCACTGCTGTTTCACGGACCACGCTTCCAGGTCCTTGACGACTGCTGGTTCACCGATGGCGGCGCATTCGGATCGGCGACCGTCAGCGACGTCGACCCGGCTCGCCAGCATGCGATGGCCGTCGAGGCGCTGTTTCAGCTTGGCGGACTCTGGGGCGCGTGGAAGCACGGCAGACAATACCTGCCCGTCGGCGTATGGACGCACCGACTGGACCCCGCTGCATCCGTGTCAAAAGGAACGATTCGCGTAGCCTGCATCGGCGGCGACGAGCAGGAACTGCGTTTCCGCGGCGCCTGGCACAACGAGAACGGCATTCTTATACGCACAGCCGAATTTTCGCTGCGCGCCGCGGGAGACTCCGAACGACCGACATGCCGACCCGTTGGCGCCCTCGTTGAAACCGTGCCGGTCCCGGCCGGCACCGACCGCCGCGCGGCTCAGCGGCAGGCGTCGGCCGAAGCATGGCAGCAGGTCATCGGCCGCGTCTGGACGGGTCTGACCGGCGCCCCGCTCGACACCATCGACACGGCCGAGGCGCCGGGCCCCCTGCGACACGGCGGCTACACAATCGCCTGGAGCCGCACGCATACGGACCACCTGGCCGCGGCGGCCGCCCGCCCGGGAGAAGCGATTGGGATCGATGCCGAGACGGTTCAGGAACGACCGAATGCGTTCTGGCAACAGGCGACCGGATCGCGGGAACGCACCCGTTTTCCGGCGTCGCCATCGCCCGAAACGATGGCGATGCTCTGGACGGCGAAAGAAGCGACGCTCAAGGCCGCTGGCACCGGATTGTCCGTGCCGCTCGCCGACCTCGACGTCAGCATCACCGGTCCAGACAGTGCGACGGTCACGATCGCCGAACGCCAGCAGGAGGCGCTGGGATTTAGCGCCGCACATATTCACTTTGTCACGTTGGGCGACACGCTGATCGCCGTCGCCCAGCCCGAAATCGCTTTCAAGGGAGCATAAGCCATGGCACCACAAACCGCGCACTCCGTTCAGCCCGAAACGGCTCGGATCGGAACACTCGCCCGGGGCTGGATTCACCAGCTCGTCGATACGAATTCCTTCCTCGAACTGGACACGATCCGCGTGCACCACAGCAGTGGACCCGGCATGGATCGCAAGCGGATCGATGGCGATGGCGTCGTGTCCGGGATTGGCCGCATCGACGGGCGACCCGTCGCCGTGTATGCGCAGGATCCATCCGTCATGGGCGGCGCGTTGGGTCGGGTTCACGCCGAGAAGATCTGCCGGGTACTCGATGCCGCCGAACGGGACCGGCTACCGGTCGTCGGCCTCGTCGCCAGTGGCGGCGCCCGCATTCAGGAAGGCGTCGACAGCCTCAGCGGTTATGGCGAGGTCTTTCGCCGCACCGTGGCGCTGTCAGGCAAGGTCCCGCAACTGACGGTGGCGATGTCGACCTGCGCCGGCGGGGCCGTCTACCAGCCGGCGCTGACCGACCTCGTCGTGATGATTCGCAACCAGAGCCGCATGTTCATTACCGGTCCTTCGATCGTCGAAGCCGTGACGTTCGAACAGGTCAGCGCCGACGAGCTTGGCGGCTGGCAGGTTCATGCACGGCAAAGCGGACTCTGCGGTATTGTCGCCAACGATGTATCCGACGCGTTCGACCGTGTGCGCACGCTGCTTTCCTACCTGGATCCCGGTCGCCGCAGCGTCGCGCGCGTTCGCGATCCGGAATTTGCACTCCCGCCACAACCGGTGCCGCTGGATCCCCGCAAGGTCTACGACGTTCGTGACGTCGTGCGCGGCATTGTCGACGCCGGCAGTCTCTGCGAACTCTATCGCGAATACGCCCGCAACATCTATACCGCCTTCGCGCGCATCGAAGGCGTGCCGGTCGGCATCATCGCAAACCAGCCGCGCAGACTGGGCGGTGTACTGGACAGTTCGGCGTCGCGCAAGGGGGCACGGTTCCTGCGCCTCTGCAACAGCTTTGGTATTCCCGTCGTGACACTTGTCGACTGCCCGGGTTACCTGCCTGGTCGCCGTGCCGAGGCCGACGGCATCACGGTGCACGGCGCCAAGCTGCTTCATGCCTATTGTGAAGCAACGGTTCCACGCTACACCGTCGTGATGCGAAAAAGTTATGGCGGCGCCTACATCGTCCTCGGGTCGCGATCCATTGGCGCAAGCGCGGTCTGGTCCTGGCCCGACGCCGAAATCGGGGTCATGGGCGCACGCGGCGCGGTCAACCTGCTGCACCGGCGCGAACTGGCTGCCGCCAGCGATCCCGACGCGGCTCGCGACCGGCTCGAAACCGACTATCGCAACCGCATCCTCGACCCGTCCGAGGCTGCCCGCAAAGGTCAGGTCGATGCGATCATCTGCCCGACCGACACCCGCCGCGTCCTGGCGCTGGCGCTGAGTCACAGCGAAGTCACGCCCAGCCATACACCGGCGTTTCCATTTTGACCCGTTGATACATAAAGCGTAGACGTTGCCAGACTTCGGCAATGCCTGTCTGGCAACGCGTCTGCCCCCTCGCACGTGAGACCGGTTGAAGCTGCAAACTCTGTTTGACGCATTCTGCCACGGCGTGCTATTCTGTGCCTAGAATAGCCGTTTTATTTTCGCATGCC
>RFIY01000237.1 GCA_003695505.1 Candidatus Dadabacteria bacterium
TCAAACTCGGCCAGCGTGCCTGCGCCGCGACGGAACTGGAATTCGATGAGATTCATCTCGACGACAGTCGCATCGTCGGCAAGCTGCGCCAGGGCTGGGCGATCAATCGCGCCGTGCTGAACTATTCACGCATCCCGGTCGGCGGCATCGCGCTCGGCATCGCGCGCAGCGGCGTCGAAGCCGGCCTGAACTGGCTGGCGCAGCAACCGCATCTGCTCGAACGGCAAAGCATCCAGCTCGAAATCGCCGACATCGTCGGCCAGCTTTCGAGTCTGCGCGCGACACTCTGGCAACACGCCTCGCTGCTGGTGCCACGGCAGTTTCGCGCGTCGGCGGCCAAGGTCCAGGCGGGCGACCTGGTCGTCGAAGTCTGTCAGCGCATGATGCAGCTCGTCGGTCCCGAAGCGATCGCACACGGGCCCATCGAGAAAGCATGGCGCGACGCCCGTCTCAACCAGATTTACGAAGGAACCAATCAGATCAACCGCCTCGCGATGTTCGAAGAACTCGCCTGGCGCTACAAGGACAAGGAAGGCTGGCATGTCTGAACCAGAAGTACGCAACACCTCGGCAGGACCTGTTGAGCTGCCGATTCGCTACGACGATGCATCCGCGCTGTTTCTCTTTGGCACGACGACTGCGGAGGTCGCCGAAGAGCTTCTCGATGGTACCGGACTGGCACCGGTCTCGCTGCCGGGCGGACGCCCGCTCTGGGGCATCGGCTGCTACAACTACCGGCGCACGTCGATCGGCCCGTACAACGAGGTCGGTGTGGCGCTGCTCGCACGCCGCGAGGGCGGGCGCGGTCTGACGGTACCCGCAAGCTATGTGGTCGACCTGCCGGTGACCACCGAGATCGCCTGCGCCGGTGGCCGCGACATCTACGGCTTTCCAAAGTTCGTCACCGACATCGACGCCAATCTTTCCGGCCGCCACTGCGAAGTGACGGTCCGCGACCCCGAAGGCGCGACGATCATGCGGCTCGAATGGACACGCCGGATCGCGGTGCCCGCCCCGGCTTTCGATCTGCGGACCTGGAGCCGCCTCGACGGGGAGCTGTTGCGGACGCCGGTCGAGATGTGGGGCAAGTTCCACGCCGGTCTGCCGCTGGGACTGAAACTGGAGGTCGGAGACAGCGACCACGGTATGGCCCGGCGCCTGCGCCGCCTGACGGCCCATAACACGAGTCTGGTGCTGATCCATGGGCCGCAGGTGCGCATGCTGTTGCACGGCGGCGAGCCCGCCACGCACGCCAGCGCCAACGCCGCTTGAACAGAGATCGCGATACCGGGTCGCCATTCCCGGGATCACGCTGTCAGGCCAACGGGTACTCGGCGTGTGATCGCAAAAGCACCTTGTCGGTTTGCGCCAACCGCCTGACCCTCGCGTCGCCGCGATCGGCGACCAGGCGTCGGCCCTGCCACCAGACGCTGCCGTCGCTGAGCAGATCGACGCCGCTGGGCCAGCCGGCGTGCGTGGCCAGCCACGCCAGTCGGTCGACGACATCCATCGTCTCGACGGCAAACCGCGGCCGGTCCGTCGCCGTGCGAATCATAGGCCAGTAGACGTGATAGCCACTGCCGATCAGACCGGCGGCACGGACGATGCGGATCTGCTCGGCGCAGTCCTGCAACTCCCGCTCGGCCGCCAGAATGTCCTGATGGGCCTGGCGACCGGGACGGGGAGGCGTCGCCGCATCGACGAAGCCGCGCTCGATGCCGGACCAGACGCCCGTCGACGAAACCATCACGGCCCGATCGATCCGCATCGTGCCGTCCTGCGCCTGCCGTCGGAGTCCGGCAAAGATCTCGGGCCAGCGCCACAACGGCCCGCCCGGCTGTCGCGCGCGGTTGCTGATCGCGATGATCAGCGTGTTGATCCGCGTCGCCGCGCCAGACAGCCCGGCAACCGGATCGATCCGCGCAAACTGTACGTTGCCCTGATGGACCAGGCGCGACGCCAGCGGACGCCCAATGCGGCCGCGGCCGACGATAACGACTGGTTCTGGTTGCGGAACCTGCATGGCTAGTAGAATAACGCCAATGCGAATGAAGCGCTGCCATTTGCCGCTGCGAGGCCGATTCTTGTGAATGGATCGGATCGCATTGCCGCAGGGCTTTCGCGGCGCACAGCGCTGAAACTGGGCGCAGCCGGTGTGCTTGCCGCAGGTACCGCCGCCTGGTTCGCGCGTCTGCGACCGGTTGCCTACGAGCGACGGTTGCGCGCCGACGAGACGCCTGTCGCGCTGTCGGCGCGACATTTCGCGATCGCCGGCGCGCTGGTCGAGGTGTTCTGCCCGCGCAACGGCGCGTTTCCCGACGGCCGGATGCTCGGCATCGCGCAGCGCATCGACGAAGAGGTCTGGTCGATGCCGGCGCAGCTCCGACGCGACTTCACACAGGCACTGGATCTGCTGGAATTCGCGCCGCCATCCGTTGGCATCTGGTCGCGGCTGACCAGCCTGGCGGCGGCCCGCCGCGCAGATGTCGTGGCTGCCTACGATCGCCACCGGCTGCTCGTGATTCGCCAGGCCACGACCGCGCTGCGCCAGGTCGCGGTTATGTTCTACTACAACCATCCCGCCGTCTGGTCCGCAATCGACTATCCGGGACCGTTCGTTCCACGGTCACTGCCGGCGAGCAGCGTAGCGTATCGCAACGAACTCGAACGCCGCAGGAGTGCATCGTGATCCGTTTCAGCGCGCTTTCGGATCGGATCACGGTCGGCACGACACAGACGACCGACCTCGACATCACGACCCAGGACTGCATCATCGGCAGCGGTTGCGGCGGCGCAACACTGGCGCTGCGACTGGCTGAAGCCGGCCGCGACGTCGTCATCCTCGAACAGGGCGGTCTGCACACGGCCGAATCCGGGGATCTCGACCAGCGCGAAGACGACATGCTCGCGAAAATCGACGGGGGCCGCGGCCTGCATGCCTCCGAAGACCTGACGATCAACTTCACCTACGGCCGCACCGTCGGCGGCGCCAGCGTGCACTACTGGGCCGACAGTTACCGTACCCCTGCGGATCGACTGGACATGTGGGCGGAGGAATTCCGCATCGAACACCACAGCCTTGCCGAACTCGAACCCCATTTCGCGCGGATCGAACGCGATCTGCACATCGAACCGGCCCCGGACCATCTGCTCAACCCGCTCAATCGCCGCCTGGAACAGGCCACCGAGACCCTGGGCTGGCATGGCCACCGCGTGCCGCAGGCGCGTTCCGGCTGCATCGGCAGCGGCTACTGCATGCAGGGCTGCGCCTACGACGCCAAGCAGAGCCAGCTCGTCACATCCGTTCCGCGCGCACTCGAACTGGGCGCGCATCTGATCTGTGATGCCCGCGCGACAACACTCGTCCGCAACGGGAAACGGATCACCGCCGTCGAAGGAAACCTGCTGGATCGCGGCAGCGGCCGGACACGCGCACGCTTCCGAATTGGCGCCGAACGCGTTTTCGTTGCGGCGGGCGGCTTCCAGACGGCGCCGCTGCTGTTGCGCAACGGGTTCGGCGAAGAACTGCCTGCACTCGGCGCACGACTCTACTGCAATCCGTGCGTGATGGCGCACGGATTTTTCGCCGAACCGGTGGATCAGTTTCGCGGCATCCCGGCCGGCTGGGGCATCGATCAGTTTCGGCTGCACCGCTACGACGACAACGGCGCCTACATCGAAGGCGGTTACCTGCTGATGCCCAACCAGCTTCAGGCGGGCACGCTGGCCGCAGTTCTTCCCGGAATCGGTGGCGACCATCAGACTCTGATGGCGCGCTTCCGGCACTTCGGTGGCGCCATCGCGTGGATCGACGACCTCGATCCGGGCCGGATCGAATGGGATCGCAACGGCCGCATCCGCTGGCACTTCTCGATCGGACCGCGCGATCGCCTGGTCTGCCGCGACGCGATGCGCAAGGGCGCGCAGTGGTTGCTGGCCGCCGGAGCCGAAGAAGTCCACCTCGGTGACCGCGCACGGACCGTCGTTCGAACACCGGCCGAACTCGACGTGATCGATCGCTTCGACTTCGGCCCGACCGACGTCGTCCTGGCCGGGCCGCACCCCGCTGGAGCCGCGCCGATGGGGCGGGATCCCCGCACAGCCGTCGTTGATTCCGAGCACCGCGTCTTTGGCACGGACAACCTGTACATCGCGGATCCGAGCGTCTTTCCCACCGCCGTCAGCGTCGACCCATCGGTCACGATCATGGCGTTCAGCCATCGGCTCGCGGACCTGCTCAGTAGTTGACAATGTTGGGGATGCCGCGCCGGGTCAACCAGAGCCGAGAGCACCTGTGCGCAGCGGTTCGAGCAACGGGTCCCAGGTATATTTGTTGTATTGCCCGCGGGCCAGAACCTCCCGGAATGCGTCAGCATCGCCGAGACTCGAATCGAGCAGGAACGCTGTTGCGACATCGACCGGCGTGACTTCTCGCGCCATTCGA
>RFIY01000238.1 GCA_003695505.1 Candidatus Dadabacteria bacterium
GCGAATTCCCGCACTTCGAGCGCGTTCTTCTTCGCGAGGTTTGGAATAATGATCAACAACTGGTCCGTGTCGATCTCGGCCGGAAGCTGGTTTCGCGCTTCCTCGAGACGCGCCTCCAGGCGTTGCAACTCAAGCTGCCAGTGTTGCAAATCGTCGGCGATCGCCTTCTTGGACTGATACTTCTGCTGGACATCCGTGAGTTGTCTTTCCAGTCTGGCAAGTTCATCCAGAGCAGGAAAACGCACGAGAAACACATACAGCGCAATGATGACCGCGCCTACAGCCAGAATCAGCGGGTAGCGAATCTTCTCGGGAATGCGGTTGATGGCTTCGTATAGCTGTTCCATACCCTGCCTTTAATTCGCCTGCTTCGATTCGTTACTCTGTTCGCCAACATAGGCAACAGACAACTCGAATCCGATTGCTCCGCCGTCGTTTCCGCCGGCCGCACCGACCTTGATATTGGAAACTCGCGGGTTACTAAATCGGCCATCCGCCCGCAATTTCTTGACCAGCAAGCCGATGGACTGCATGTCGATGGCTTTCGCCTTTGCCTGGATCTGGCGGTTCTCGACGCTCATTTCGGTCACCCAGGTCTCGTCGAGCAGGACGTCGGCGAACGCGAGCAGCAGATCGACCATGTCCATACGATTGGTCTCGAGCCCTCGGATCGTCGCGAGTTTTTTCTCGACATCATCTTTTTTCTTCTTGATCTGCTCGACCTGACCAACAATTTTTTCCAGCTTCCGGGTCTCGCTTTGAACCCGTGCGATCTCCTGCCGGACATCCGCGATTTCACTGGATAGCGACCCATGCCAGACGAAAATGATCGTCAGCGTCAGCAAGAGCATGGCCGCCGACGCGATCAGGAAGTTCCGCACCGCCAGGCGGCGGCGCTCCTCGCGCACCTCAAGGAGATTGACACGAATCATTTGTCAAACGCCCTTCGGATGCCCAGACCGACCGAAACCGCGTACATGGCGCCCTCCCGTTCGACCACCATCGGATCAACCCGTTTCTCGTCAATCGCGATCTTGCGAAACGGGTTCAGGATCTCGACGGCGATACCGGTTTCTTCTTCGATGATACGATCCATCCCGTTGACGAGACTCATGCCACCGGAGATGAACAGCCGGCTGACCCGCTCCGTTCCACCAGTCTGAGCAAAGTAGTCCAGTGAACGTTGAATATCGCGCGCGAGCTGAATCGACGAATTGCGAAGAATCTCACCGACCTCTTCTGGAATCAGCGAATCCGCCTGGTCGTCTCCACCACCTCTCTTGAACATTTCGGCCTCGTCGAAGCTGACGCCGAGCGCGCGCTGGATCTCTTCGGTGATTTCGTAGCCGCCCCGCGTGATATCCCGGACGAACAGGCTCTTGCCGTCACGCACCAGATTGATGTTGGTCACGGAGGCACCGATATTGACGAGGGCAACAGGCTCCTGGAGCAATTCCGGATAGTTGACCTCGAAGACGTTCCCCACCGTAAACACGTCCACATCGAGCACGGCCGCCTTAAGGCCACAACTCAACAGAACGCCTGTCAGTTCATTGATCATGTCTTTCTTGGCCGCGACGAGATAGACGATCATCCGATCCGGCTCGTCCGGATCGTCGCCCATGATCTCGAAGTCAACGTTCACTTCATCCATCGGGAAAGGAATGTGTTCCGCGGCCTCAACTTCGATATTGCGCTCGAGGTCTTCGAAAGACATGCGGGGCATGGTCACGCGCTTGACGATGACGGCGTTACCGCCGAGACTGATCGCGACCTGCTTTGTACGCGTCTTCGCGCCCTCGAACAGGGTGTTGATCGCCTCGATCACCGCTGCTTCGTTGATGATCACGCCTTCAACGATCACTTCGGGACTCAGGTTGACGCGGTTCAGGCCAATCAGCGTCCAGCCATTGCGACCCGGCTTGAGCTCGGCAAGCTTGATGGAGTGCGAACCGATGTCGAGCCCGACCAGATGCCTGGCGTGCGCCGGTGTCAGGGGGATGGCAGGCAGTGAAAAGTCGAAATCCACGGCGTCAGTCCTCTCCCGGTCCGAGATCGAAAAAGACTTTGTCTTTTTCCTTCAGGTCGAAACCAAGCGCCAGGATGATCTTGCGCTTGGTCTCCAGGCGGCAATTCATCCCACGCTCGATGCGATCAATCGTCAATGGGGACACCCCGGCTCGCCGCGCCAGTTCCGCCTTGCTCATCAGCATGGACTCACGCAGCTCTCGAACCCGATTCTGTGGCTTGGATGTCATGTCGTTTTCTGTAACTCGGTTTTCCGATCCGGTTCCAGCCTATCGACACAATAACCGGCTAATTGTCAGTCTGTCAAACTCATTTATATGCTTTTGATGCATAATTATAGTTATCTGATATACAAGTGCCGCTATTTTGTGCCCCCTGCAAACAGAGACACAACATATCGTTGATTTCGACGCTCGTTGTTGGTTGGTTGCGCCGGATTCCGTATCGAATCAGAGTCCCAGCGCATCCGACAGCGCCGTGACATCCGCCAGCACGCGGTTGATCCAGGCATTGGAGCTGGCCGACGGGGCGGCGACACCGTCCTTTGATCGTATAAACCAGCCGCCCAGCGTCGGATCCTGGAAGAAATAATAATTCTTGTCCGTGCGTCCATTCGCGGCATCTCGGTTCGCGGCAGCGGGCCAACCCGAATAGTCGAACGTGCGCGGCGGCCAGTAGTGCCCGATGACAGGACCGAGCGCCGAGCCATCGTTGTACGGAGCAGAGGAAATCGTTGCCTGCGTGACCAGCCTTCCGTACGGCAAAACCGTATCCTCGGACAGTGTCAGCGCGAAACGGCCGAAGTCGGGGTCGGCTTCCGACCCGGGCCATGTCACCGGCGCGGCGCCCACGCACAGCGAGGACTGGACTGGCTTTGCGGCTGCGAAACCATCGACGAGGCCGCGATCGGGGACACCGTCGGCATCCTCGTCAACAAAGGCGCCAACGATGCCGAGGGCGCTGGCATTGGTTCCCTGGGGACCACTTTCGCCTGCGCTGAATGTCCCGTCGCCATTCTGGTCCTCGAATGGTTCATATTCGTGCTGAATGATCAGATCGCCGCGCTGATCCCAACGGCCATTGCAATTGAATCGCTGATACGGCTCCGTGTTGTCGTAGTCCTCTTCCGATGTGGCGATGGCAATGCCGCTTTCGACATTGCGGACACCGTCGCCATTCGCATCGGTAAACGGCTCATCGCCAAGGTAATAGAGCGGCAGGACATCGCGAATGTCCCCGGGAGGCGACGAGAACAGGACACCAAAGTCAATGACCGGAAGCTCGAAGTCGTCCAGTTCGGGAAGTGCGGCGCCTGCCCCGCTGATACCGGTCCATGATTCGATGAGGCCGCGCAGGCCCGTTCCGGGGACAATGCGCTCGAATGATGTACGGACGTCCCAGCGCGACCGCCCCCGAACAGCGGTCGCCACATCACTGATCGCGGCAGCGAAATCGTCGATATCGATCAGTGCCGATGCGGACGAGAAGAATACACCGATGACATTGGACATCAATTGCTCGACGCCCTGCATCGGCGTCTGAACGTTACGCGAAACGACAAGATTGAACCGATCGCCCCCCTCCGGCGTCTCCACGATGCCGGTGCCCCAGGCTCGCCCTGCCCCGGCCGCACCAACCAGATGGCGCTCAGGGTCGGCCTCAGCAGGGTTGGCGAATGCGACCGCGAGGTCTTGCAAACCTTCACCCAGCAGCGCCGCGGCTGCGTCGAGTCGACTGCGGCCGTCAGCGCGCAGTATGCCGAATTCGGGATTGAGCAGCGGATTACCGCTGGTCGCGTCATCCGCGCAGAAATTCATATTGAACAGTTTTGCGGGCTGATTGAAGGTCGGCTCCGCCGCGACAAAACTGAACAGAAACAGGTTCGCAAACAGATCCTCCCAGGCAAACGAAACACGCAGCGTACCGGCCAGCAACTCGGCTACGCCGGCCAGCAACCGCACGTCGGACGCACCCCAGGTCGCCGCCCATTCGAAATAATTCGCCCCCGGCTCCGACGTCAGCGGCGACAGATCCATTCTTGCGCGCAGAATGACCATTTCAAATTCGGGATCCGCCGCCACCGTCGCCCGCAAGTCATCGATGATCGGATCCAGCGATGTCTCGAGCAGCAGTTCTACGATCGATTGAAGGGCATCGAAGTCATCAAACAACGCGCAGTAGGGCGGTCGCTGCCCCGAAGTCTCATCTCCTCGAAGCGCCGCGCTGACGCCCCCTTCCTCGAAAATGACCATCACCCGGTCGAACAGGTCGAACAGGCGTGCCATCGCCAGGCCAAAATGTGCATGGCTGAGCACATATCGACGTTGCTCATCGGACAGCGCGGCCGTCTCCGCGATCCGCAGGGCTTCGTCGTATTGCGCCTTCATGTCGGCACGCACGGAGGGGAACTCCAGACCACCGATACCGCTGTCTCCGGCAGCCGTTCCGGCCAGATTCCGGTCGGCGTTCTCGACCAGGCGAACCGCGTCCGCCGCACCGGCTGAACAGCCGCCTGCAAGCATCAGGGCCGCCAGCAGCCCGCTCCAGATTGATCGTGTCATGGGTCGTCGCTCCCTGTGTCGCGGATCAGGTTTCGCGCCTTTGCTGTCCAATATCATACGACATGAGCGCCGCATCCTCGGCAGGATCCCGATAATAGTCGCGACGAATCCCGACGACCCGAAACCCTGCCGTCCGATACAGTTCCAGCGCTGGAAGGTTTCCGAAGCGCACCTCAAGGAAAACGGGCACCTGTCTGCGGTGCGCATCCGCAATCACCTGCTTCAGCAGCAGACGGCCAACGCCCCTGCCGCGAGCGTCCGGGGAAACACACAGGTTGTGTATCTGAATCTCGCCCGGTATCGGCCAGGCGCAGATAAACCCGCAGATGGTTTCACCGGCCAGCGCCACATAAATATTGCGCTCGTCTCTCGAAAACGCAAGGACGAACGTCGCAAAGCTCCAGGGGTGAAGTTGACCTGACCGTTCCAGTCGCGCCATCGGTACGATATCGCCAGCGTCAGCTTCGCGAATCCGCAACGCGCCTGAATCGACGCAGCACTGGTTACCGGACGTCAAGCGCGCCAGCCTCAAACGGCGATGTTCAGAACCGACATACGGCTCCGCCCCAGGTAAACCCGGCGCCGAACCCAAGGAACAGCACGGTGCTTCCAGGCGCAATCCGACCGTCCTGGCGCGCCTCGTGCAGTGCGATCGGGATGCTCGCGGCCGTCGTATTCCCGTAGCGCTGAATATTGTTGACGACACGGGACTCGTCCAGTTTGAGTGCACGTGCAACAAACTGGTTAATGCGCAAATTCGCCTGATGGGGCACAACGATATCGATGTCATCCAGTGAGACGTTGGCGGCCTCCAGAACTTCGGCCGCGACCTCGGGCAGGCGCCGAACGGCGTGCTTGAACACGGTCGGACCTTCCATGTGCGGAAAGTGGCGGCCCTCGGCGATCATCTGCGCATCGATGCGGGGCCAGTGACGGCTGGCCGGGGCTTCCGTCATCAGGCAACCGGCAAATTCCCCTTGCGCGTGCAGCCGGGTCGCAAGTATGCCGGGTTCAGGAGATGCCTCGATACAGGCGGCACCGGCACCATCACCAAAGATCACTGTCACCGCCCTCCCACGAGTCGAAATATCGAGCCCCGTACTGTGTACCTCGGCGCCAACGAGCAGGATCCGCCGCGCCATGCCGGCGCGGATCCACGCGTCCGCGGTGGCCAGCCCGTATAGAAAGCCCGAACACTGATTCCGGATATCCATCGCCGGCGTTGTCTCAAGACCAAGCTTGTGCTGTAACAGGCAGCCGGATCCGGGAAACTCGATATCTGGACTCAGCGTCGCGAACAGGATGAGATCGATATCCTGCGCATCCCATCCCGCCTCGTCGAGCGCGGCCGTCGCCGCCCGCAATCCGAGGTCGGACGCCCCCTCAGGTTCGTCGGGACGCACCCAGTGTCGCTGTTCGATACCCGTGCGCTGACGGATCCACTCATCCGAAGTGTCCATCCATTGCCTGAGATCCTCGTTGGTTACGATACGATCCGGGACAGCCATCCCGGTCGAAACGATGCGTGCGCAGGTCGTCATCCTGGTTCCCTCACTCGTTGTCTGTGGATTCAGTATTCATATCGTCGATACTGGACAGCGTACGTTTACGTCTGGCAACCGTGACGAGCACCAGGACAAGAAATGCCGCCACGGCAATCAGCCCCATCACGTCCCTGACCCCCGAGATTTTGTCGTGGAAGGCCTCTCCCGCGGCGTACGCAAGGTAGGTCAGCGCCGGGACGCTGAGGATCGCCGCGACGCCGTCGTAAAGCACAAATGATCGGAACGGCACCCGCAACATCCCTGCTGTCCAGAAAGTGACCGCACGCAACCCGGGCGTAAAACGGGCGAAAAACAGGTAGATGCTGCCGTTCCGATGAAAGGCCTGGCGAACCGTTTCGACACGCCGCTCGGTCAGAATGCGCCGAAACAATGGTATCGTAACGATCCGCTCGCCGAACACCCGTCCGATCAGAAAAATCGTCGCATCGCCAAGCAGTACGCCGCCGAATCCGACGGCCATGGATGTCAACAGATCGACATCGCCCCGAAAACTGAGGTACCCCAGAGTGAACAACACGACATCCTCGGGGAGCGGCAATCCGAATCCGCAAGCGAGCAGGATCAGGAAAGCCGCACTGTAGATCACGACGCTGGAGTCGCCACTGAGCGACTGTAGCAGAGATTCAAAAATGGCTTTGCTACCTTTCCGTTTCCGATCGTTGCGTCGACCATCGCGCGCCGTATCGGATCGCCATCGCGAGTGCCGCCCTGGCACTGTCGCTCGATGCCGTGTCCCGGGCGGCCAGATCAAAGGCCGTGCCGTGGTCCGGACTCGTCCGCAACACAGGCAGCCCGACCGTCACGTTCACGCCGCGATCGAAGTGCAGCAACTTGAACGGTGCCAGCCCCTGATCATGATACATCGCAAGCACCGCGGAAACTCGCTCCTGCGACAGATCTCGAAACACCGTATCTCCGGGAAGCGGGCCGATGATCGGCCGCGACACCGTTTGCTGTGCTCTCTCTATCCCGGCCTGGACGCGGCGCTCGTCATTGCCAAGGGTGCCACGCTCGCCGGCATGCGGATTGACACCGGCCACCGCGATCGGCCGCGAGGTGTCTGCGCCAGTATGCGCCAGATACCGGTCGAGCAATTGCAGGGAATCGGCGATTCGTCCGGGCGTGATCAGGTCCGGGACACTGGCCAGCGGAACATGCACGGTAGCCAGACCAACGACGAACGCGTCAGCGGCCATGACCATCAAGACACTCGGAACCCCAAACTGCTCGCGAAGATAATCGGTATGCCCCGCGTGTGGGAATCCGGCGGCAACCATGTGTTCCTTCGAAATGGGGCCCGTCACGATCGCGGCACCACAACTGCGGGCGCAATGAATGGCCTGATCCAGCGCCCGCCAGGCAATGCGGGCGCCAACGTCGTCAGGACAGCCGGGAGCCGGGATCGGCGTGTCAGGACTGCGTTCATCGAGACAGTGCGGAACGGGTCCGCCGAGACGATCCGCCAGATTCGACCACAGACCGGCCGGTCCAGCAAAGCGCACCTCATCCGGCGTGCCGAGCTGTTGCCATGCCCGGTACATGACAAAGGGGCCGATGCCCGCCGGATCCCCCGGCGTGACCACGACTCTGGTCTGCGATGGTTCAGTCATTTGACACGCCTGGGTCAGCGTCGCTCAATCCATGCATTGGCGCGCATTTGTCCGAGCCATTGCGCAAATGCACGTTCGATCCGATCACGGCGCACTTCGGCATAGACCTGCTCCCGCACCTGCTCCAGCGGGGGCAAATCGGCCTGTCGCAAACGGACGAACGTGATCTGGGTCGGAACACCGTCACGAGCGATCTCTGTCACGGCTCCAGGCTGCGGATTTCCGGCGATCCACTGTTGCACCGCCGGATCGAGTGTACTCCAGGGCACTTCGACCAGTTGCTGCGATGGGCCGACGCGAACGGCAACCACCGGCTCCAGACCATAACGGTCCGGATGCTCTCGCATCCAGGCGATCAGATCGGCGTCGTCAATGGAGATCCCTGGTTCGATCTCGCGCTGGACAATCTGCATGCGCAATAACTGGGTTCGCAACATCTCGCGGTACGCGACGCGTGACAATCCCTGCGCTCGCACGGCCTCATAGAGCTCCTCGACGCTCATGCCATTCTGTTCGGCCACGTTCTGGACGGTCGCATCGATCTGCTTGTCATCGATAGTGACATGATTCCGATCTGCCCACGCCGTCATCAGCAAATCGTTGATGCGTCGCTCGACCAGCGCATCGTCTGAAAGGTCGGACTCCCCCTGCTGTGCGAGCGTCGCGCGCAGCGCACGCAAATCGGACCGCAGGATCGGCGTCCCTTCGACGACCGCGACAATTTCGTCAACAACCTCGGTGACAGCGCCGACGGCTCCCGGAAAGACTGGTGGAGCACAGAGCAATACCGCGACAGACAGGACATGCACGGACATCCACCAGAACCGGCGTTCGTTCCCGTGATTACATCTCTTAGTCGGCGCCAGACCGTGCTCCGCCCTGACGTTCTCACGACGAAGCCGCGCAAGCGATCGGAAGCTAGCGCGGCACATCCAGTGCCCTCGCCCATTCGTCATCGTTGATTTCAATCGGCACTTCCTGACGCAGGCGGTCAATGAGCTGTTGGCGGATCTGTGCACGGCGCTCACGTTCGATCGTTTCCCGAATCATTCGTTCCATCGACGTCCGGTCCGGCCGGTGGCCGCGTCGGCGATCCGTCACCCGGAACACATGGTACCCGTATTCCGTTCGGATGACTTTGGAGATCTTGTTCACCGGGAGTCGGAATGCGGGCGCAAACGACTCTGGCAGGTCCTCGGCACGCACATATCCAATACGCCCCCCCCTGGTGCGTTCTGGGCCAATACTGTGTTCGCGTGCAAGTTCCGCGAAGTCACGTCCCGCGAGCAGCTCCTTGCGCAACGCCCGCGCCTCCTGTTCGTCCGAGACCACAATCTGCCACAGTTCGACCTCAATACCGGGATTGACGGCCTCGAAACTTTCGCGGTAATACGCATCGATATCGGCATCGGTCACCGGTGCAGTGCGCGAGAGTTCCTGATCCAGCAGATGCTCCACGAGCAGGCGCCTTCTCGTCGTATGCTCCCAGTCGCGTTCATCCACATAATGCTCCAGCAGATATCGCTTCCAGGCGCGCTCATCCATATCTCCGCGCAGCCGGACGGATTCGCTGGTCAGTTCCCGGTCGTCAACCGACAATCCGCGACGCCGAGCCTCCTGGACCAGCAAACTTTCCGCGATCAATTCATTGAGCAGCCGCTTGTGCAACTGTGCGCGGTCTTCCCGCGACAGTACCGGGATATCGCCCAGCTCCCGC
>RFIY01000239.1 GCA_003695505.1 Candidatus Dadabacteria bacterium
CCACTGCTGGCATCGTCCCGTTCGACGACTTCGCCAAGCAGAACACGTCCATCGGACAGTTCCCAGCGCACCAGATCATCCGGCCAGTAGAAACCGACCGCATTGGCGAGAATAATCACCAGAAATGCGACAGCCAGCAGCGTCAGGGTCGCCAGCGCGCTGGCGGTGACCCAGACCCACGGTTCGCCGCGGCGTATGAAGTTCTGGTCAGAAACGGCCATATTTCTTCCTCAGCCGTTCGCGCACCAGTTCAGCCACCGTGTTCAGTACAAACGTAAACGCAAACAGCAACAGCGCGGACAAAAAGAGAATGCGATAGAGGGTACCGCCATGTGGCGCCTCGGGGATTTCGACCGCGATGTTCGCGGACAGGGTCCGCATGCCGTTGAACAGGCTCCAGTCGAGGATGGGCGTATTGCCGGCGGCCATCAGCACGATCATCGTTTCGCCCACCGCACGCCCCATGCCGATCATGACCGCGGCAAAAATCCCCGGACTCGCAGACGGCACGACGATTTTCCAGACGGTCTGCCAGCGGCTTGCGCCCAGGGCGAGCGATGCAGCGGACAGACTGCGCGGCACGTTCCCGAGCGCGTCATCGGCAATGGTGAAAATGATCGGAATGACCGCAAAACCCAGCCCGACGGCAATGATGATGCTGTTGCGCTGGTCGTAGCGGATCCCGAAGCTGTCGTACATCCACTGAATGAAATTGCCGCCAAACAGGTGTGCCTGCATCGGCGCGGCAATCTGCCCGGACAACCACAATCCAAGCAGCACGACAGGCAGCAACAGCGCCAGCTCCGTACCGCGTTTGCGTGTCCACGCCAGATTGCGCGGCACGATGGCGTAGCGCCAGAACACGAGCCACAGCGTCAACAACAGACCGACGACGGGTATCGACACGAAAAAGGCGAGCAGATGACGTTCAACATAAGGTGCCAGCCACAGCGCCGCGAGGAAACCGACGACTACCGACGGGAAGGCCGCCATCAGCTCCACGACCGGCTTGACCGCACCGTGCAGTTTCGGACTCAGGAACTGGTTGGCGTAAATCGCCGCGAGCAATGCAATCGGAATCGAAAACAGCAGGGCATACAGCGTCGCCTTCAGCGTGCCAACGATCAACGGAATCAGGCTGAACTTCGGCTCGAAATCGGCCGACCCCGAGGATGACTGCCAGACCCATGCCGGCTCGTCATAGCCTTCGTACCAGACCTTGCCGAACAATGTGCCGAAACTCGTTTCGGGGTGCGGATTGTGCACGCGGACGATCTGCAGCTTGTCCGTAGTCGCCAGGGCGATGCCGTCGCCGCGTCGATTGATCCCGATCACCGCATCCCGTGGCGCATCGATCCGGTCGAGCAGGCGTTCGCTGGTGGCGTGCTGCAGCAGCATGTCGCCGGCACTACCGACGGACAGCAGCGATTTGTTGTTTGGAAAGGCGTGAAAGGCCTGAACCGCGTCGTCGTGGCGGTTGAGTTCATGGATCCGCCGGAAAATGCGACGCCCCGGATCCGCCGGATCGCGCACCGGGAACCAGGCCTCGACACGGCCGTCGTCGAAGCCAAGCAACACCGTATAGTCGCCAAGCAGATGGGCGGCCGCCGCAATCCTGCCCGTCGCAGGGGTGTCCGTATCCGACCAGAGATTCAGTTCACCGTCACCCAGTTCATAACGTTGCAATCTGCCGGTGTCATACACGATGTCGAAGCGATCGCCGGCGTTGTCCGGCAACAGCGCAACCGGACGAGCGTCCAGGGTGGTCGTACCCGAGGTCTCGGTGAGCTCGACATCACCCCAGAGGTTCTCGGTCTGCTCGACCAGCGCCCAGTAGAGCTCCTGCCCACTGATACAGAGTTCGACCACACGCTCATCCGTGGCGCGCAGGACATGCAATGCCGGATTGTCGCACTGTCGTGCAAACGTTGCGCGGTGCGTAATCGTCTCAAAATCCGGAACGATATAACGTTTCCCGTCGTCGTCGAAACGGGCCAGAAAGCGGAGGCGGTGCGCCGAGATCGTGCCATCGCTCCAGGCAACGGACCAGGCATCGGTACCGTAGCGGTTGACATGCGTCACAACCGCGTCTGTCGTGGCGGCAAGGGAGACGCTTTGCGTGTACGCACTGTCCGTTACGGCGGTCCAGGTGGCCTGCCCGCTGCGCCGGATCAGCCACGCGCTGCTCAGGTAGTCATCCGGCTCGACGGCGACCGGCGCATCGTCGGTGCGCTCGGAGAGTGGGCGCTCAGACGCAACGTCGTGTGATGCGCCACCAAAGAGCGGCAGCGTAACGCCGAAAATCTCGAGAAAGATACCAATGATCGCGGCGATCACCATCATGCCGCCAAGCCGAATGACCCAGGCGGCCATACGGTCGATGGTCTTGGCGAGTTGCTGCGGTGCAGGCATCAGTTCGTCTTCCTGAGGTGCAGACTGGACTGGATCCTGAGGCGACCAGGTTTCAGATGTGAACAACGGGGTGATGCAGCCGCATCACCCCTACAGGTTACCATCGCCGCGAACGGGATCCCGTGCGCATCATTTCA
>RFIY01000240.1 GCA_003695505.1 Candidatus Dadabacteria bacterium
ACGTTCGGCTACTGGGCCGAGGTCACCGCGACGATTCCCGCGTGGTGTGCGCACGCCGACGGATGGCGGCAGGTCCTCTGCGACTGGGACATGGAAGCCCGCAGCGACTCGACCGCAACCACGATCTTTGTATGGATGACGCATGAGCTGCTCGACCTGACGATGGGCGACCGGCTGCCCGGCGGCCGCCATAGCGAGTTCTGGCGCTTCATTCAGGACATTCCGCACTTCGAACAGAACGTCGACTGGTTGCTGCTGCGCCCGGCGACCGATCCGATCTGGGATCTGCCGGGCACCGTCACCCGCGAAACCAAGGCCGATACGTTCTCACGCGCGCTGGCCACAGCCGTTGCCAGTATCGAACAACAAGTCGGCCCGCCTGGTCCCGACTGGGCGTGGGGCACGTTTCGACCGTTCGTCCTCAAGCACCTGTTCGGCGGCAAGAAGGCGATCGCCGGCCTCGTCAACAGTCCGGCATACCCCGGTCGTGGGCTGCCCAATACGGTCTTCAAGAATCAGTTCAACCGTGCCGATCGCAAGCAGATGCATGTGACCGCCGGTCCGGCGATGCGCATTAACATCGACATGGCGGACCCTGAAGCCGCAGTCTATGATCTGGCGGGCGGCGAAAGCGGCTGGCCGGAAAGCCCGTATTACGCCAATGACGTCCCGAACTGGCTCGAAGGCCACATGCACCCCTTGAGCGCGACGGATGGCGAGACGATCATACTGAGTCCCGCCACACCGTGAATCATTATGACACTCTCGCCGTTTCCTCTCGCAGCGCCTCGAGCATCGCCGCGGTCAACAGATCCTTCTCGCGGCCCATGTGCTTCTTGAGCTCGACCAGCGTCTCGAGGTCAGCAATGTGAAAGCGAATGCCCTCCGCCTCGACTTCGATACTGGCGGGCGCAAGCTGATCGAACGTCTGTTGGTCGGCAACGAACGCGAGGACGTCCAGGCGACCGGCGCGCGTCGTCAACAAGTGGTGCCCCATACCAGCAAGCGCCTTGCGTTCCGGCCGCAACCCTCGATCCTCAAAGCCGGCATAACAGGCCTCAAGTTCCTCAAGCGCCGCCAGGAGTCGCTGGATATTTTGCTCGGTACGCTCGTAGACGATATCGAGATCGAACGTTTGCACCGGCGCACCGTGCAAGACCGCTGCAACACCGCCGACGACCACGAAGCGGCAGTCGTGCGCATACAGCACGCGCAGCAGTTCAATCAGATCGAGTTCGACGGACGCCACGACGCAGCTTCAGAATCGCGTTTGCATTGTTCTGCGTGACCCGCAGCCGTTCGGCCGGCGTCAGTGTCCGGAACCAGCGAATCAGCTCACGGTCGATCCCGCGCGCATCCTGCCCGCGACCGGGGCGAAACACTTCAGATGGCACCGTTGGCTGTTCGGACATGATGTCATTATAGCTGTGTCACCCGACGTCAACGTGGCGGCTGGGAGGCTGGGCGGGCCGCTCGAAACAACTGGACGGCACGTTCGCGCTGTTCCGCATGATCAACGATGGGCGCGGGGTAGCCCGGTGCCCGGATCCGGCCGTGCGGCCAGTGGATCGCCGGCGCCGGCACATCCGTCAGTTCGACCACATTCGCGCGGATGAATGCGCCATCCGGATCGAACCGCTGCGACTGCCGCACCGGGTTGAACACGCGAAAATACGGCTGCGCATCGACGCCGGTACTCGCGGCCCATTGCCAGCCGCCATTGTTGGCGGCAAAGTCGTAGTCGATGAGCTGGCGGCGGAACCAGTCCTCGCCATGACGCCAGTCGAGCAGCAGATCCTTGGCCAGAAACGATGCGACGACCATCCGCAGCCGATTGTGCAACCAGCCGGTACGCGCCAGGTGACGCATCGCCGCATCGATGATCGGAAAACCGGTCTGCCCCTGCTGCCAGCATTCCAGGTGCGCCGGATCGCCGGGCCAGTCGATGCGCTCGGTATCCGGCTGAAAATTGCCGACCGCAACGCGTGGGAAGCGATCCACGATCATATGATAAAAGTCGCGCCAGATCAGCTCGTTAAGCCAGGATTCCGCGCCGTCGTTATCGAACTGCAACGCCAGATCGACGCACTCGCGAATTGATACCGTCCCGAACTTCAGATGCGGTGACAGCCGCGACGTCCCGGCGATCGCGGGAAAGTCCCTGGCGTGCCCATACTGATTGATCCTTTCGGCAAAGCCATCGAGGCTGGCGAGCCCGGCCGCTCGTCCCGGCCGTATGAACAGCTCGTCGGTCCTGATCGGCAACGTCGCCAGGTCGACCAGCCGGCCACGAATGTCTGCGGCCGGCACCCAGCGCGGCCGGACGTCCGCGCCTTGCACACCAATCCGGTCCAGCGCTGCGCGCCAGGCGCGTGCAAAGGGTGTAAAGACCCGATATGGAGTCCCTTGCCTGCTGACGATTTCGTGACTTTCGAAGACGACCTGATCCTTGAACGTCACAGTGTGCATGCCCTGCGCTGCGAGTGCGCGAGCAACGTTCCGGTCACGTCGTTTCGCAAATGGCGTGTAGTCGCGATTCCAGTACACCGCGGTGGCGCCATTGTCCTTCGCAAACCGCGGCAGGACCTGAACCGGATCCCCGTGCAGTACGGCGAGTCGGGTGCCGAACCGGGCCAGCTCCTGATCGAGCTCGCGAAGGCTTGCCACCAGAAATGCATACCGACGCCGTCCGCCAGGACTGCCGCGATCGATGATCGCCGGATCAAGAATATACACGGCCAGGACCGGCGCGCCGTTCGCCGCCTCCGCCAGCGCCGTATTGTCGACCAGGCGCAAGTCTCGCCGCAACCAGATGATCCTTTTCACACGGATGCCACTCCCTGTGCTCCCTCGATATTCCTCGGGCGACGCCTGCGTTGCGATGCTGCCACTGCTGCGTCCACGCACTCTCTCTCTTTCCGGAGCGGGTGTCCTGGTGGTCCGACGGTTCGCAGCGAACTGGAATCGTTCACCACGCAGCGACAGCATGCCACCAACGCGACCGCCGTTGCAACTCGACCAATTTAAACGATCGGACATAACGTTTTGAGCGTTTTTGACATAATCATAAATATTATGTACATTGAAAACGATCGAAAAGCAATATATGAACGCTATGGAGGCTCATATGCGATTTCCGCTTCTGCAACACTTTCTTTTCATCTTGGCGGCGGCTGGTCTGGCGATCGGCTGTAGCGGCGAAGACGAGGGTAATATCGCCTCGACAGCGAGTGCAGATCCAAGATTGACGACGCTCGTGACAGCTCTCGAGAACGCCGACCTTGTCGACACACTGGCCGGTCCCGGTACATTTACCGTCCTTGCTCCAACAAACCAGGCCTTCACGGACGCCGGCATCGATCTGGCCTCGCTGTCGGCTGACGAACTCCGACCGATCCTGTTGTATCACGTCATCGCCGGCGAACAGTACGCCAGCGATTTCGCCGCCGGAACCGTCGAAACACTCAGCGGCCAAGGCCTCACGGTATCCGTGGATGATGGGGTGGTTTTCAACGGATCGGCCCGTGTGATCGATGCCGACATTCGGGCGGGGAACGGGGTAATCCACGTGATCGACACGGTACTGATTCCACCCGCACCGTCGATCGTTGAGCTGGCCGCATCCCGCGAGGATCTATCAACGCTCGTTGCTGCGATCGAAAGGGCGGATCTCGTGACCACCCTGGAAGGCGAAGGGCCGTTTACGGTGCTTGCGCCGACGAATGATGCATTCAACGACCTTCTGCAAGAGCTGGGATCTACATCGCTCGAAGACCTTCCGGTGACCGACCTGACGAATATATTGCTATACCACGTGTTCCCGGCGGCCATTTCCGCTGCTGACCTGTTTCCGGGTTATGTCCCGACGGCGAACCGCTCGATCGCGGTCCGGGTCGCCATCGATGACGCGGGCGACGTTCTCTTTGACGAAGCAAGCCCGCTGCAGACCGACCTCCAGGCCAGCAACGGCTGGGTACACGTCGTGGATCGAGTGCTGACGCCTGTGACGCAGACCATCGTTGAGCTTGCGGTCGGCGCCGCACCCGAATTCGAAAACCTCGTCTCGGCACTGCAGAAGACTGGTCTGGACAAAGCCCTGTCCGCCGACGGTCCGTTCACGGTGTTCGCCCCAACCGACGCCGCATTTGACGCAATATCGTCGACCACCGCAACCCTGACGGTCACAGAATTGACGGACATACTGAAATACCACGTTGTTCCGGGGCGGATTTTTTCCTCGGATCTTGCAACAGGAACCGTCGAGACGCTGCTGACCGGCGAAACGCTTACGATTGACGTCGACGCCCTGACCGTCAACAGTGCACAACTGATCGGAAACTCACTTGACATACAGGGAACGAACGGCGTAATTCACGCGATCGACAAGGTTTTGATCCCCTGATTCCTCCTGGGCAGCCAGAGAGCCAACACCTTGCCCGCGCGAAAACCTCCTCTCCGTGCCGCATCGCGCTCTGGCTGCCCACTTCCAATCGCTCTGAAGAAAATAAAGGCCCTACGATGAAAACTGCGACACTCCTGACTGCCATACTGACCCTCGCCCTGCTGCAGGCGTGCGGCGAGGCGCCAGCAGCCGACCGTGCGGACGACGTGAGGAATCCGGTTGAGCTGACGCTAACCCCGCTGGCGACCGGTACCGGTCCGGTTACCTCGGTCGGCACAATCGAAACCGAACGCTACCTCGGCACCTGGTACGAAATCGCATCGATCCCGCAGTGGTTTCAGTCATTCTGCGGCGCAGGTGTCCGCGCCCGGTATGCATTGCGCACAGACGGCCTGATCGAGGTCACCAACAGCTGCATCGACCGCAGCGGCAACTATCGTGAACTCAATGGCATCGCGGGGCCGTCGAATCCCGCGCGCAACGCCGAGTTGCAGGTGTCTTTCGTCGGTGAACGCCCCGACGAATTCGGAGGCGATTACTGGATCCTGTTCATCGATGAAGCGTATCGTCTTGCTGTCGTCGGAGAACCGTCCCGGAAGTATGGCTGGATCCTCTCCAGACAACCGGGTCTGTCGCAGGAGCGGCTTGACTTGGCGCTTGCCGTGTTCGCGAACGCAGGCTACGATACGTCATTGTTCGTCCTGGCGGATCAGTCCCCCTATCTGCCGTGAACCACTGCTCGTCCCATCTGCAGACACCGTAGTTGGACGGCGAACCCCTGGGTGGAAGGAGTGGTTTTGCCCTTCGGCCTTGCTCGCAAGAACGACTGGCGAACGCACCTGTTGCGGCGGGCGATCACCGTCCCCTCCTTCCTGGCGGCAACCGTCCTGGGCGTTTTCATCGCGCCCGCCGTACTGGGGACGACATTTTGCGTCGACGTGATTCGGGGCCGCCGGCAGCTACCCGCAACCCGCGCAACAATCTTTTTCCTCTATTTCCTCTGTTGTGAAACATGGGGCATCACTGCTGCGCTTGCCATCTGGCTGTTGACGGCCGGGGGACGGATCGGCGGCTCACGACGCTATATGGACTGGAATTTCGCGCTGCAGCGGATCTGGTCGGGCGCGTTGTTTCGCGGTGCGCTGCGCATCTTTTCGATGCGGTTCGAAACACCGGACGTTACGGCCCTTCCGTTGCCGCACATCCTGCTGGTACGACACGCCAGCACCGCCGACTCTGTACTGGCGGCCGCGTGTATTGCGAATCCGTTACGCATCCACTACGCCTACACGTTGAAAACGGAATTGCTGCTCGACCCCTGCCTCGATATCGTCGGCAATCGCATCCCCAACGCGTTCATCGACCGCGAAGCGACCCGCAAGCGATTGCAGGTCGAACGGCTGCTTGCCCTGGTGCCGGCAGTCCGTAGCGATCCGCGTGGCGCATTTCTGATTTTCCCGGAAGGCACGCGTTTCTCCCAGGATCGACTGCAACGAGAACTCGCTCGCCTCGTAGCTGCGGATCGTAGCGATCTGCTCCGTCTGGCCCGAACGTTTCAGCATGTACTGCCACCGCGCACAACCGGTGTCTATGCCCTGCATGAGGCGCTGCCACATGCACCCATTGTCATTCTGGGCCATACCGGTTTCGAAGGCGCACGCACGATGGGAGACTTCCTTCGCGGGGATCTGATCGGTCGAACGATCCGGACGAAAACCTGGTTTTTTACGGCAGATGACATTCCTGCCGACCGGAACGCCTTCGACCTCTGGCTGTTCGAGCGTTGGAAGGAGCTGGATGAATGGATCCTGCAGCAACGCACCGTACCGACGTAGAACGCGCACGCGCCGTCGACGATTGTCGACAACCAGCCCCCAGTCGCAAGTTCGGCGCAGATCCGCGCTCGCTCCAGCTCGCGCGGTGTCCGAATCCGTTCAGCAGGTCGCTGAAGCTTCCAGCCACGTGCCGGGTTCTGCGGCCGGGAGGCCGATTCTTGGACGCGTGGCCGTCTGGCGTGCCCAGAGAAGCTGCACGTCGCCAAGATAACCGGATGCGAATCCAGCCGCGCAGTAGTTGAGATAGTAGCGCCAGATGCGCCAGAAGCGGTCGTCGAATCCGCGGCGTCCGCGAATCTCCGGCCAGGAAGCGGAAAAGCGCCGATCCCATTCGCGCAACGTCCGCGCGTAGTGCGGGCCGATATCCTCCAGATGGATCAGCCGGCAGTCGGCCATCGCGCGCGCCGCTTCGGCAAGCACGCTGACCGACGGGATCACACTGCCGGGAAAAACATACTTCTGGATCATATCGAGTTCCCGGATGTGCTGCTCATAACGATCGTCATTGAGTACGATCGCCTGAACAAGCGCCAGCCCGTCGTCCGCCAACAGGCGGTCCAGCGTTCGGAAATAGGTCGGAAGCCCTTCGCGGCCGACGGCTTCGATCATTTCGATCGAAACGATCCGGTCGTAACGTCCCTTCAGGTCACGATAGTCCTCGAACAGCACCGTCACGCGGTCCGCGCATCCGAGACGTTGAATCCGTTCGGTGGCGAACGCATGTTGCGCCGGGGAAATCGTCGTTGTCGTCACGCGACAGCCATACTTCGCCGCAGCCCAGGCCGCCATCGCTCCCCAGCCGGTCCCGATTTCGAGCAGATGGTGTTCCGACGTCAGGCCCAGTTTGCGGCAGATATGATCAAGCTTGCGCACCTGGGCGGTCTCCAGGGATTCGTGTTCGTTGTCCCAGATGGCGCAAGAGTACATCATCGTCGCATCGAGCATCCGGGCGTAGAAATCGTTCCCAAGATCATAGTGCGCCTCGATGTTGCGCCGGGCGCCACGGCGTGTATTGCGATTGCGCCACTGCGCAAACCGCTGGATGCGGCCGACCAGCCACCCGCCGCCACGTTCGAGCTCGGCAACCGCCGAGCCGCTGGCGAACAGCGTGAACAGTCGCTCGAGATCGGCGCATTCCCAGTCGCCGTCAATCCAGCTTTCGGCGAGGCCAAGCGTCCCGCCGAGTGCGACGCGGCGGTAGAAGCGCGGCCGTCGCACATCAATCCAGACCGGCGCGGCATCGCCTGCTCCGAGCTGCACGGCGCCCGCCTCATCGGCGATCACCAGCGGACCCGGCGCGATGCGGCCAAGTTCTTCCAGGACGCGGTTGCGAAAGAGGCGATCGACCGATCGCATGCGTTCGGGTACGCGAAGGAATTCGGGAGTTTGTTGCAGCATGGTTTCTCCTCCGTGCGTTCAGGCCGCGTCGTGCATGCGCGGCGGCTGGCTGTGATCGACGACCGTCCGGCCGGCCGTCGATCCGGGATACTCGAGGTAGCGCACACCCTTCAGGCGCAACCACAACGCGTGCGCATAGATGCGGGCGATGATCTGGACGGTCTGCAGTGGATAACGAACGAGCAGGCCCGCCATCGCGCCTCGTGTGATCGGGCGGCGGCGCAGTTCAAGCAGCGCGGTGAACAGCGGACGGCCGTCTTCGAGGTTGCGCATCGCGATCGTGAGCGCTTCGCCGGGCCGGCCGATGGTCCAGTCGTATTCCTGGGCCAGCGGCATGAACGGCGACACATGGAAGGGCTTGGCGAAACGGTGCCGGCTGAATGGACCATTCGCCGCAGGCAGGACGATCTGATGACGCTCGCCCCAGGGTGTGTTGGTGATGTCGGCCACCGTCGCGCAATGTTGTTCATGGCGGTCGAACAAGTAGTAGAACACGACCGGATTGAACACATAGCCGAAATAACGCAGGTGCCCGAGCATCCGGACAGGGCCTTCGGGCCGCACGCCGCAGGCCTCGGCGACCGTATCGCGTACGGTATCCGCCAGCGAGACCCGTGGATCGCCGAAGTAATCTTCGCGCCGGAATCGTCCCGGTGCCGGCCGGCGCCCGGACCACAGCGGCAGACGGTCAAGCAACGACGGAAGCTCGTCCAGATCCATGTAGAGCATGAAGGTGCGCCAGCGGAATCCGTGCCGCACGGGCGCGAACCGCTGATGGCGAATCGTGCCTTCGTAGATTGCGGAGGTCGTGCTGAGCATCATGCCGCTGCTCGCCGGGTGTGGATCGCCCACAGGGCATCGGCGGCTTCGTAGCCGCTGCGCAACCCGTCTTCGTGGAATCCGAACCCCCAGTACGCGCCGGCAAAAAACGTTCGCCCGCAGTGCAGTTCGTCGCGCCTGCGCTGTGCCGCGATGGCCGCCGCGTCAAAGATCGGATGTTCGTAATCGATCACTTCGACGATGTGATCCGGATGAACGAGGTCTTCGCGATTCAGCGTCACGAAGTAACGCTCGGGCCCTGGCAGCGACTGCAGGCGTGTCATGTCGTACGTGACGCTGACGGGAACGCCTTCGGACGCGGGGATCCGGTAGTTCCAGCTCGCCCAGGCGCGACGGCGCTGCGGCATCGCGGTTGCATCGGTATGCAGGATCGCCCGGTTTTTCTGATAGCGGATCGCACCGAGCACGTCGCGTTCGACTGGATCCGCATCGGAAAGAAGGCGAAGCGCCTGATCGCTGTGCGTTGCAACGATGACGTAGTCGAACCGCTGTGTTTCGCCTTTGTCGGTACGCAACAGCACGCCATCGCGCTGACGCCGGAGCGAGACAACGCCTTCATCGCGCCGCACGACGACGTCGTCCATCGCACGGTACAACGCATCGACGTACTGGCGCGACCCGCCGCGCACGACCCGCCACTGCGGCTGACCCGAAGCCTGAAGCATTCGGTGATTGCGCATGAATCGCACCATCGTTACGACAGGAAATTCGAGAACATTCCGGGCGGTCGCCGACCAGATCGCCGCCGCCATCGGGATGACGAACCAGTCACGGAACCACTCGCTGTAGCCGTTCGCCTCCAGGTACTCGGCCACCGTCCTGTCGGCCGGTTCACCGGCCAGAATCTCTTCCGCCTCCCTACCGAAGCGAAGAAAGTCCCGCCAGACACGCAAGAACCGCGGGTCGAACAGGCGCCGCCGCTGCGCGAACAGCCCGTTGACGTTTCGCGTGCTGTATTCCAGTCCGGTTCGCTCGCAGGAGACGCCGAAACTCATGTCCGAGGCCTGCGTTGCGACCTTCAGTTCCGCCAGCAACTGCGTGAACAGGGGATAATTCGTTTCGTTGTAAACGATGAATCCCGTGTCGACCGGCAGAGGTTCGCCCGTCCGGTCAACCAGAGACGTCCGGGTGTGACCGCCCAGGCGCGCCTGCTGCTCGAAGAGCGTCAACGCAGCACGTCCGCGCAGGCGCCATGCGGCGCCGTTCCCGGCGATGCCGGCGCCGATGATCGCTACCTGTGGTCGCATCATGCCACCTCACGGGTCGACATCGGAATCACACGCGCGCCGCGTACGGGACGAAGACGGTAGTGGCCCACGCCCCACTCGGCGCCACCGCGGAAGCCAAACATCTCCGCGCACGCCATAAAAAAGATGCGCCAACGTTGCAACCACAGCGAAGCATCGCGCGGGCCATAAACACCGGCGAACAGCTCCAGGACTTCGTCGCGATGGGCATCGAGGTTCCGCAGCCACGCTTCGGCGGTTTTCTGATAGTGCCAGCCGGGCAGAAACTCTTCCTGCGCAACCGCCACCAGATCCGGAAATCGCTGAAAGACCCCATAGTCGGGCATCAGGCCCCCCGTGAAAAAGTACTTCGCCATCCAGTCGGTCGCATCGCGAACCTCGTAGGGGTAGCAGAAGTGCCGATGGCAGAAGATGTGGATGAACATCTCGCCGTCTTCCGCAAGCCAGTTGCCGCAGCGACGCAGAAGCTCCTGCCAGTTGCGCATGTGTTCGAACATTTCCACCGAAACGATCCGGTCGAAACGTTCACCGGGATCGAAATCGTTCATATCCGCGGTCACGATATCGATGTTGTCGAGGCCTTCCTGGGCGGCCACCGCAAGGATGTAGTCGCGTTGCGCGGTCGAGTTGGACACCGCCACGATCCGGGCATCGCGAAAACGCGCCGCCATCGTCAGCGTCAGCGAGCCCCATCCGCAACCGAGCTCGAGAATCCGTTGGCCGTTCGCGAGCCGCGCCGCGGCCATCGTGCGCTCGAGCATCTTTTCTTCTGCCTGCGCAAGTGTCTCGTCGCCATCCGGCCAGTATGCGCTGCTGTATTTGCGGTGCGGTCCGAGCACCAGTTCGAAAAACCGCGGCGGAAGTTCGTAATGTTGTTCATTCGCCGCATCCGTGTGCAGCGCCACCGGTCCTTCGACCAGCAACCGCTCCTCGCCGGGCTGGCGGCACTGTTCTTTCAGGCGCAAGCGACAGTTCCAGCGAATTGCGGCGCGGATCGCCGCGTCCGGGACCAGATTTCGTTTCAGTAAAGCGTCGATCATCGCGACCTCCTGCAGTTGTCGATTCGTGTTCATCATGATCTTGGCATATATCGCTCATTAATGCAAGTTCGATCGGTTTTTTGTGGATTAAGAAATATTATTTGTTGTTAAACCGATTAAGTGTGCTATGATGAACCTTATGAAGAAAGCCACTACAGATCCACTGCTGACCTCAAGTGAAGCCGCGACGCTACTCGACTGCCACGAGTCCACGATCAAGCGCTTCTGCGATTCGGGGCTGCTTTCGTTTCAGCGGACGCCCGGCGGGCACAGGCGCATCCCGCTGGACTCGCTCCTGGCATTCGCCCGGGAATCCGGACAACCCCTCACGCTCCCGCTGCTCGACATGGGCGAGCACGCGGCAACCTTCTGGCATGCCTGGCAGGCCTTCCGTGCATCGGAGACAACGCTGCTGGTCGACCTGATGGAACAGTGGCTGCTCAGTCACGCACTCGATCTGATCGCGCCGACCATGCGACTGCTCGCTCAGCAGGAACAGATCGAACTCGCCGACGTCTTCGATGACCTGATCCAGCCCCTGATGGCAAGGATCGGCGACCGGTGGGCCGCCGGGCGTCTCACCGTCGCCCAGGAGCATCTCTATTCGCATGTGATCGAACAGGGACTGTTCATCCTGGCCGAAGCCAGACGCCGGCTTGGCGCAGCGTACGAATCGGTCGTGCGCAAGCGCGCGCTCGTCGCCTGCGCCGAAGG
>RFIY01000241.1 GCA_003695505.1 Candidatus Dadabacteria bacterium
CGGCCTGACCGCGCCAAAGCAGGCAAAGGCGCTGCCGGCGACGATTCCGGCACAGGCGGTGCTCGACTGGATCCACGGTCTGGCCGCCCGCGCCGAAGAACCGCTCGCGCAACGTGACGCGGCGCTGCTTGCCGTCCTCTATGGCTGCGGTCTGCGCGTCAGCGAGGCGGCCGATCTCGATGCGGACGCCGCGCTGGAACCGACGTGGCGGATCATTGGTAAGGGCAACAAGGAGCGGATCGTGCCCGTACCGGCCGGCACGACCAGCCTCGTGCGGCAATGGCTGCGGGTTCGCGCATCGCTGACCAGCGACGACGAGCCGGCACTGTTTGTCAGCGCCCAGGGTCGGCGGCTTTCGGTGCGGGGCATCCAGTATGTCCTCGACCGACGAGCGCGGGAGGCCGGGCTCGACCGGCATGTGCATCCACATCAACTTCGGCACAGTTTCGCCACGCATTTGCTCGGTGACGGCGTCGATCTGCGCGCCATCCAGGAGTTGCTCGGGCACGCGAGCCTGTCGACCACGCAACGCTACACGCACGTGGATCTGGCGGGCCTGGCGCGGGTGTACGACGGCGCCCATCCCCGCGCCTGATGCGCGCCGTTTCGGCCCCGGCGAAACTGTTACACTGGACAAAACGACAGGAGTGATCGACGTGTCTGAGACCGCAAAAACACCGGTGCGCGCAACGACGGTACTGGCCGTACGCCATCAGGGCGTGACCGTCGTCGGCAGCGATGGGCAGGTGACGCTCGGGGACACTGTCCTCAAGCACGGCGCCGTCAAGGTGCGCCGCCTTTACCAGGACAGGGTGCTGGCCGGTTTCGCCGGACACACGGCCGATGCGCTGACCCTGTTCGAGCGATTCGACGAAAAATTGAAGCAATACAGCGGCGACCTGCGCCGGTCGGCCGTCGAACTCGCGCGCGCCTGGCGGACGGAAAAGGTCCTGCAGCGGCTCGAAGCCATGCTGCTGGTCGCGGATCAGGAATCGACGTTGTTGATCAGCGGTAATGGTGACGTGCTCGAACCCGATGAAAACGTCGTTGCGATTGGGAGCGGTGGCCCGTACGCGCACGCTGCGGCGCTGGCGCTGCTGGACCATAGCGACCTCGATGCCGAGGCCATTACCCGCAAGGCGCTCGGGATCGCCGCGCGCCTCTGCATCTACACCAACGATCACCTGTCGATCGAGACGCTTGGGGGTGCGGCATGAGCAACGGGGCCCTGACGCCGAGGCAGATCGTCGCCGAACTCGATGCGCACATCGTCGGTCAGGACGACGCCAAGCGCGCGGTCGCCGTCGCGCTGCGCAACCGCTGGCGGCGCCGCAATCTGGCCGCGGACCTGGTCGATGAAGTGATGCCGCGCAACATTCTGATGATCGGCCCGACCGGCGTCGGCAAGACCGAGATCGCCCGACGGCTGGCGAAGCTGGCCGGAGCGCCGTTTCTGAAGGTCGAAGCCAGCAAGTTCACCGAAGTCGGCTACGTCGGTCGCGACGTCGAAAGCATCATCCGTGACCTCGTTGATGAAGGTTATCGCCTCGTGCGCGACGCGGCCGTTGCCGAGGTCGCCGACGGAGCACGCGCCAGCGCCGAAGCCCGGCTCCTCGATCTGCTCGAACCCGGGATGCCCGCCGGCACGCCGGAGTGGCAGGCTGCGCTGCAGCGACTGCGCGATGGCGGATACGACGACCGCGAGGTCGAGGTTGATGTCGCGGATGCGCCGAAGATGCCGTTCGAGATGTTTGGCGCGGGCCCCGGCATGGAGGAAATGGAGCGCAATCTGCGCGACATGTTCAGCCAGCTCCTGCCGCGCAATCGCCGCCGCAGCCGTCTGCGCGTGCCACAGGCCTTGCGCGTCCTCACCGAAGAGGCTTCCGAACGCGAACTCGATGAGGAACGGCTGCGGCAACAGGCGGTCGAACTCGTCCAGAACGAAGGCATCGTCTTTATCGATGAGATCGACAAGGTCGCGCGCGGTGATGGCGGCAAGATGGGGCCCGATGTGTCGGGCGAAGGCGTGCAACGCGACCTGTTGCCGATCGTCGAAGGCTCGACGGTGACCACGCGGCTCGGTCCGGTCAAGACAGATCACATCCTGTTCATCGCCGCGGGCGCGTTCCACGTCAGCCGGCCGAGCGATCTGATCCCGGAGTTGCAGGGACGTTTCCCGATCCGTGTCGAGCTGGAGGCGCTCGACGAAGATGATCTCTACCGCATCCTTGCCGAACCACGGGCATCGCTGATTCGCCAGGCCCAGGCGCTGCTGGCGACCGAAGGCGTGCAGGTGGCCTTCGACGACGAGGCGATCCGCGAAATCGCCGCGGCCGCGACGCGATTCAACAGCGAACTCGAAAACATAGGGGCGCGGCGTCTGCACACGATCGTCGAGCGCGTCCTCGAAGAGATCAGTTTCGCCGCGCCGGAACTTGATGGGCAGACGATACCGATTACCCGGCAATACGTCCAGGAACGCCTCGCGGAGATCGACGACAACCGCGACCTGGCACGTTACATCCTGTAACCCTCGACGTTTCGGGAGAATACCGATGACCACCAGCAAGTGGAGACTGACGAAGGGCCGGATCGGTGCCTTTACCGAGGCCACCGGCGTACTCAAGGCCTTCGCGCACGACCGCTGGTTTTTCGCGCCCGCCCCGGAGCTCGATCTGGAGGTCGATCTCGATGCCGCAAGCCTGAGCGTGCCGATCGACGTGTCGATTCCGTCGGTCAGTTTCGAACCGGAGGCCGACGATCTCAGCAAGCGGGAACTGAAGCAGTTGCTCGACAACCTGCGCGGCAGCAAGGTGCTCGATGTCCGGCGCTACCCAACGATCCGCTGGCATGGTGCTTATGTCGGAGACACGACGCGAGGCCGCCTCGAAGGTGCAGCCGAACTGCGCGGGCGGACGGTGCCGCTGAACTTCGACGTCACGATCGAGCTGGCCGACGATCGCGCCCATGCCCACGCCGTATGGTCCGGCAAACTGACCGACGTCGGCATCGCGCCGTTCAAGGCGCTCCTCGGCGCGATTCGCCTCAAAGACACCCTGAAGATCGAGATCGACGCCGAATTCGAACGCCAGTAACAACGCGCGACCCCGCCCGAACCCTCGGGGCTGTGGGGGTCTGCCTTGTATAATGTCTTTTCTGCAGACCGCCGACCCCGGCCAGAAGGGGTCGGGTCTTGAATTTTGCATGGTGTGGCCCAGCCGGTTCCGGCGAAGGCGAACAACTCGCCCACCGCGATCCCACGTCTCGGACGGGCGCGCAACGTCCGAGACGGGATCCCGCGCGGCGGCGTTCGTTGTGCCCGCGCAAGTCGCCGTGCCCGCAATCTGGGGAGTTCCAGCGGCTGGATCCCGGCTCAAGGCCGGGATGACGGGGTTCGAAACGGTATCACAGGTCCTGGCTGGATTTCGGTTTTATGCCGGAATGACGCTGCTGGTGTTGCGTGCTGGCTTTCTCGGAAGCCGGTCGGGGCCGGATATTCGGAGACGGGGTTACCCGAACTCCGGGTAGTGGCACTTTTTGTACTTCTTGCCCGAGCCGCACGGGCAGGGGTCGTTGCGGCCAACCCGCTGCGCGCTGGCAGGCGGCGCCTGTGTGGGCGTGCCCGGTAGCGGCTGGCTCGGCCGAGGCGCGCTCGGGCGTGGCGGCGCGGGTGGTGCGGCAACGCCTGCGCCGCCCGCAGCCGCGGCTGCGGCTGCGGGGACAGGTGCAGCATTGCCGCGCATCGCGTCCGCAACGCCGTAGCCGCCCTGTGAGGCATGCTGCAACTGGATATTGTCGGGGCCGCTGGCGTGCATGCGCTGTTCCAGAGCCGCAATCTCTTCATCCGCGGCCTCAACCCGTGGCTCGACCAGACAAATGCGGCGAACCACTTCCTGGCGGAACAGCGCCAGCATCTGCTGGAACATTTCAAACCCTTCGCGCGCGTACTCGCGCTTCGGATCTTTCTGCCCGTAGCCGCGTAGCCCGATGCCGTCGCGCAGATGATCCA
>RFIY01000242.1 GCA_003695505.1 Candidatus Dadabacteria bacterium
GATCAGTCTGGCCGGTTTCGTCCTTGCCGCTCGGCTCCTGTAATCCGCCGTGATGCAGCGTGGCCGCTTCGCCACGGGCTGGATCGCCCTGCTGGCATGCTTGATTCCGGCCAGTGCGGATGCCCATATGGCGCTGCAAAGTGGCCCCTTTTATGCGGCCGTCGTGCACCCCTGGATCAACGTCTCTTCGGCATTGCTGCTGGTAGCCGTCTGTCTGTGGCAGGCGCAGTCCGTTCATCGTGGAGACGTGCTGGCAGTGCTTGCGATTTCGGTCCCGCTGGTGGTGGGGGCGCTCCTGGGGGTGCGCTGGGGCGGGTTTGCGCCCGAGGCAGTCTCATACGGACTGACGATCGTAACCGGCGCCGTCGTGGCCGCGCGCCTGCAGCCGCGCGCGCCAATCCGCTTGGTCGTGGTCGCCCTGATGGCGTTGTACGGCGGTGTCGTCGCGGGTAGCGATGCCGCTGCCGATGTCGGCCGCTTCCTGCCGTTTGCGACGGGTACGCTGGTCGGTGCACTCGTGGTTCCCGCCGTCATCATCGGTATGTTGATGGAGCGACCGCAGCAGGTTGTGCAGGTCGGCATCCGGGTCGTGGGGAGCTGGATCTGCGCGGCCGGGATTATGTTGTTCGTCTTCGCGCTCAAAGCCGCGGCGTAACGGATCTGCAGGCATGGTGCGTCCGCAGCCCGACCGGTAGCGCCGGGCTGCTACCATGTAGCCATCATGCAACCGTTTGATGTCATTGTGATTGGCGCCGGTCATGCCGGCTGCGAAGCGGCGCTTGCGGCCGCGCGCATCGGTGTGCGTACGCTGTTGATGACGCTGGATCTGGACAAGACGGCGCACATGAGCTGCAATCCGGCGATCGGCGGCATCGGCAAGGGGCATCTGGTGCGCGAGGTTGATGCCCTTGGTGGCGAGATGGGGCGCAACATCGATGCAACCGGCATTCAGTTCCGTAAGCTCAACACCCGCAAGGGCGCGGCCGTCCAGGCCTCGCGCGCCCAGGCCGATCGCTGGGCCTACCGCGCGCGCATGAAGGATGTGCTGGAATCCGAACCGAACCTGTCGCTCAAACAGGCGCGGGTCACGGATCTGCTCGTCGAGGCCGGCCGCGTCACGGGCGTGCGGACGCATTTCGGCGAAACCTTTCGTGCGCGGGCGGTGATCGTCACAACCGGCACGTTCATGCGTGGTCTGATGCACTACGGCGACCTGAAGGTGCCGGGTGGACGCGCCGGGGAGGCCGCATCGAACGAACTCAGCGACAGCCTGCGCAACCTTGGCCTGCCGCTTGGCCGGCTCAAGACCGGTACGACACCGCGGCTCGACGGACGAACGATTCGCTGGGATGGCCTGGAAGTACAGCCCGGCGATCCGGATCCCGAGCCATTCAGTGTGATGACCGATCGCATCGAGCAGGAGCAGCTCCCGTGCCATATCACCTGGACGACGGCCGAAACCCATCAGATCATTCGCAACAACCTCGAGCGCAGCGCGATGTACGGCGGTCGCATCGAAGGCACCGGGCCGCGGTATTGTCCGAGCATCGAAGACAAGATCGTCAAGTTCCCCGACCGGGAAAGGCACCAGGTCTTCCTCGAACCCGAAGGCCGCAACAGCTACGAGATCTACCCGAATGGCCTCAGTACGAGTTTGCCAGTCGATGTGCAGATCGCGTATCTACGCTCGATCCCCGGCCTCGAACGGGTCGAGATCGTGCGTCCGGGTTATGCGGTCGAATACGACTTCGTTGATCCGCGCGTGCTCGATCCCCGGCTTGCCGTTCGCGATATCCCCGGATTGTATCTGGCGGGCCAGATCAACGGCACGACCGGCTATGAGGAAGCTGCCGCGCAGGGCATCATCGCGGGTATCAATGCCGCCTGCGAGGTGCTCGATGTCGAACCGCTGATCGTTGGCCGCGAACAGGGGTACATCGGCGTGCTGATCGATGACCTGACAACCCGTGGCGCGGACGAGCCGTATCGAATGTTTACGAGTCGCTCCGAGTTCCGTCTGCTCCTGCGCGAAGACAATGCCGACCTCCGGTTGACACCAGAGGGCCGCCGGGTCGGACTGGTCGGCGACGCCCAGTGGGCGCGGTTTCGCGAGAAAGAGCAGGCGCTCGAACAGATCGCGTCCGCACTGGATTGCGGCGTTGCAGCGACCGAGGAGGCGCGGGCCGTTGCAGCGGGATATGGCGTCGAGCTGCCGAAAGACGGTACGCTGGCGCGGCAGTTGCTGCGTCGCCCCGAAGTGCCAATCCAGATGCTCGTCGATCTTGGCGTGCTGCCGGCTGATCTGCCCGGGCGGGCGCTGACCTGCGCCGAGATCCAGGCCAAGTATGAAGGCTACATCGCCCGCCAGCAGGAAGAAGCGGCGCGATTGCGTGCCGGTCGAGATCTCGAGCTGCCGCCGGATCTGCCGTACGGGCAGATTCCAGGCCTGCGCCGTGAATGGGCAGAGAAGCTGCAACAGATGCAGCCACGGTGCCTCGCGGACGTCGCAGCGCTGCCGGGCATCACGCCGGTTGTGCTGCAATCGATCGAGGCGTGGCAGCGTCTCTGGCTGGCCGAACAGCAGGCCGCGGCGCGCGCAACGACTCTGGCGTAATCCAGGCGTTGTCGGCTCAGCCGTTTCCAACCGGGTGTCCGATAGAATAACGATGACCGGACGCATGTAAACGCGTCCTGAGCCGGGAGCGGGTGTATATGGCCATCGACTTCGTGCAGCTTCTGCTTGTCCTGGGTGCAGCCTGGGGCGCGGGGTTGCTGGCATCGCGCGTAGGGTTTCCGGCCATTCTCGGCGAGCTGTCGGTTGGGATCATCCTTGGGCCTGCATTGCTTGGCGTCTTCGCGCCCAACGATGCGCTGAGCGTGCTTGCCGAAGTCGGTGTCTACCTCTTGATGCTCTACATCGGGATGGAGATCGAGCCGCGGCAGCTTGTGCGCGCGTCGTCGGCCGGTCTGCTTGCCGCCGTCGGAGGCTTCATCGTCCCGTTTGCGGCGGGGCTCGCCCTGATGATCGGGTCGGGTTATTCGACGACGGCCGGCCTGTTCATGGGTATGGCCATGGGCGTCACGTCGCTGGCAACCAAGTCGCGCATCCTCGTAGATCTGCAACTGGTCGGCACGCGCATTGCCAGCGTCATGATGGTTGGCGCGCTCTTTGCGGATACGCTTGCGCTGGTTCTGTTTGCCGGGATCATCAGTTTTGCATCGTCGGGTACGGTCGACCTGCTCTCGGTCGCCGTGACGATTGGCAAGGCACTGCTGTTCTTCGGCGCCGCCGGATTTATCGGCTTGCGCGTCTTCCCGTGGCTTGGCGCGCGCCTGCACCGTATCGGTGCCGATGAGCGAACGGCCAACTTCACGCTGATCGTGCTCGTCGCGCTCTGTTTCGGCGAACTGGCGCACCTGGCCGGACTGCATGGGATTCTCGGCGCGTTTCTCGCGGGCGTGTTTCTGCAGGAAGGGATCCTGCAACGCAAGTGGTCGCACGACATCGCGGGCGTCGTGCACGATCTGTCGATCGGGTTCCTTGCACCAATATTTTTCGTCAGTGCAGGCTTTCACGTCTCGCTCGACGTCGTGACGACGCACACGGCATTGTTGCTGGGCGTCATCGTACTGGCGACCGTTGGCAAGATTCTCGGTACGATGCTGTTCTATCTGCCGAGCGGGTATGGCTGGAGAGAGGGCCTGGCCGTCGGCACGGGAATGAACGGGCGCGGCGCGGTCGAGATCATCATCGCCGAGATCGCACTGGCGATGGGTGTCATCACGCAGGACATTTTTTCGATCCTCGTACTGATGGCATTCGTGACGACCCTGACCGTGCCGCTGTTACTTGGATGGTCGGTGCGCTGGTTGCGTCGTCGTGGCGAGCTTGCGCTTGATGACAGTGATCGGGTTCGAACCATCATCCTTGGCGCGACGCCGTTCGGTCTGGCGCTCGCCGAGGCCCTTTCCGAACGTGGTCCGGTCGCGTTGATCGAGCGTAACAAGCTGCGTATTCGACTGGCCAGACAACGCGGTTTTGAGGTTGTCGAGGGGGATGCGCTCGCGCATGTGGCCCTGTATGCCGCCGGAGCCGAGCAGGCGCATACGCTGATCGTCGCGTTCAGCGACGTGCCCGCAGGCCTCGTTGCGGCACGCTATGCCCACAATCGTTTCGGGGTGCCGCGCTGCGTCGTGCCATCCGTTTCGCATGCGCCCGATGCGCTGTCGCCGGATCTCGAGAGCGGCTACATCGATCAGATGATCCTGACCGATGAGGTCGTGGCCGAACTGACGTCGGCCGGCGGTGACGATGAGTACACGTTGCGCACGGCGGTTCTTCCCGATGCCGATGTGGATCCCGAAGAGTGGTTGCAGGCGTTCGGGCCGGACAGTGCGCCAATTGCCGTCGGAGATGGCGAGCAACGGCGGCCGCTCGTGCGCGGCGATCTGCCCCGTGCCGGCGAAACGGTCGTGCTAGTGGTGCGAAGAGGACAGCGCCACCACGGGCGCCGCAGCGCCTGGACCTGGCTGCGTCAGGCTCCGATCGTCGAACTGGACGGTGCAACGACAGATGATTGCCTGGCCGGACTGGCGGGCGAACTCGCGCGACTCGCAGGCCGAGATGAGGGTACGGTTCTGGAATTGCTGCGCCGACGGGAGCAGGAGGAACCGACGACGATTGCGCCAGGTGTCGCCGTCCCCCACATTACCCTGGAACAGCTCGGGGCGCCGCGGATTGTTCTCGGTCGCTCGCAGCCGGTACCGGCGGATCGCGCCGAATTCGGCCCGGTGCGACTGTGGATTGCGATTGCCAGCGACCCGGATCGCCGCGACGAATACCTGTGGGCGCTCTGGGCCGTTGCACGTCTGGCCGGCGACCGCGGGTTCATCGACGAATGGGCCGAGTCAAACCGGGAAACACTTCCGGCCGTCCTGGCCGCCGCGATTGAACGAGCAACGGGAGAGGGTGCGGTTTCCTGAGCCAGGTCAAACCCAAAAAAAGCAGCCAGCACCTGGAACTGGTGCTGGCCGCTTTTTGGGCAACGATTGCGCGGATCAGCGCAGCGAAACCGCCGGTTTACTGCGTTGTTGCCGGGCAGTCGCTCGCGACGGACGGATCGCTGCAGTAGACAGATTCGATCGGCGTGCCGCCCGCGGCTGACAGGGAGCGCGTCCGGTTGTAGGACGTGAAGACACCCTGAACGGCTGGGTCTTCCGTGAACTGCCCATCGGCCGTGATCTTGGCGCCGCTGCTGTTTTTGCTCCAGAACGACGATTCGGTCCAGAACAGCAGGCCGTCCTTGCCGTTGCCTCCCTGGTTGTCATTGCTGAACTCGCCCCAGATCGCTCCGGGAGGCGTGACGGTCGCGCTGTAATCGGGCTCCGCGAAGTAGTCGGTGCCACTCTGAGGTGTGCCCGACGCCCAGTAGTACACGGAATCGCCCTGCAGATCCATAAACACGGACAATGTGTCCGCGCCGGTCTTGGTGATCGTCGCCGCGAACATGTTCGTACCCTGGCCTCCACCAAACCACGTCCCGGCCGGGTCGTTGTTCAGATCGAAGTACTCGCCAGAATAGGACATCTCCCAGATACCGTCCGCCGCCAGGTCCCAGGTTTTGCCGGTCCCGGCGTTGACGAGTTCGTCGCGCACGGCGTCAGATGGGTGAAAGAAGATTTCATGCAGCGCGTTGGTCAGCCTGTAGGAGCCTTCGGCATGAGATCCGGCGTAACGCTGGGCGTCATCGGGCACATCCCAGCTCCATTGCCCGGCGTATCCGCCGGGTACGATGTCCCCGCCAGGCAGCTTGACGGCACCCTTGAAGGTAAAGCTCATCAGCCAGGTCGCGCCTTTCCAGAAACCTTCGTCGGCGGTCCAGGCGTAGTGCAGGGTTTCCATCGACAGATTCGCGAAGCCGTTGGCCTTGAAGTCGTGTGCCGGCTCGGCGCGTGCCCAGAGACTGCTTACCTGCGTGACATCCGTGCCCGTCGTGTCGGGATAGCTCCAGGTCAGGATGCGGCGATACCAGCCGTCCTTGCCATCCGGGCCGCTTTCGGGCCCCTGCCATGCACTGAGCTGGGACGTTGGCTGCTGTGCGGTTGCCAGCCCGTTTTTGGCGGCAGGGGCATCGGCGAAAAAGTCCGCGGGCGGCTGTACCGACGATGGCGTGCCCGAACTGAATCCGGACGCGCCTTGTGGCGAAATCGCCGCGCCGATCACGGTGGCCACGCCGGACTGGGCGGTATCGCGGGCAGCTTCACCCTCGACGCGCACCGTGGCGTCGGGGTTGCCGGTGGCGCCAAGGCCGCCGCTACTGCCGCAACCGGCCAAGGCTCCCATCAAAAGAACACAGATTGTATTTCGCACGATGTACCTCCTGTAGCGAAATGTCGTCGGATCGGCCTGCAGGCTGTGCGGATGACCCGACTCCGATCGCGCGCCGCTAGCAGGAAGTTTCGAAAATACCAACCCGTCGTTCGGGCAGTGACACCCATTATACATGTGCCGCAAGGTCGCACGAATTCCGCGCGGACAAAACTTGACATGACGATTTCGGCTGCTATGCTATCCGTTGATGATTCGATGATGATGTGCGCGATGATCGTGTTGATGCGACGCGCGGCTTGTACGAGGAGGCTGACGATGAAGCATCGTATCTGGGTTTTGTGTCTGGCACTGGGCGCGACGGCGGCCTGCCAGGGCACGTCGCAGACGGCGAAACAGACGGACGATGGCACCGGGACGATTGCGTTTACGATGCTGGGCGCCGCGGATTATGGGTCCGTCTCGCAGGTTAATTTCGAGGTGTATTACCAGAATACGACCAACCCGGCCGATCCGAAGAACTACCAGAAGTTTGCCAATGAGGCGACGGGTGGTGTCGCCGAGCACTATGTGGCCGGGGTGACGTTTCCATCGGGAACGACGTCATTTAACTTTTTCATCGACAAGGTGCCGATGGGGCCACACCGCGCGGTCTATGTGTCCGTACTGTGGACAAACAAGTCGGGTCCTTGCGACAACGTGATCTATGAAGTCAACGTGCCCTTCAACGCGACGGTGCCGATCAACATGTTCGTACACTGCGCGCCGGTTCCGGTTACGCTGGTTGCCAATGGCACGGCCCCGACTGGGAATCTCGCATTGTCGGTGCAGGGAAATACACAGGCTGCGATTACCAGTATTACGTATCTGACGCCGATCACAGCCGGATTTGGTACGAGCGTTTCGGTGACCGCGATCGATCCGGATCTGGATGTCGATCCCGGCATGCTCTACCACTGGGAAGTGTCGTATCCGGGTTTTCCGGAGCCCGGGACGATCAATACAATGAATTGCCCGGGCAGCTTCAACTGGACGGTAACGGGTACGCTGGGGATTGACCGACGTATCGTGGCCGAGTGCTGGGACAACACGTCCACCAGTCCAGCGCAGGTGGTGACCGCGGCCATCGACTGGGCTCCCCTCGGGACGACAGGAACGGCCTGGGTTCATTCGCGTGCCTGCGATCCATATACAATTGGTGGGCAATGGCCGGATGAGCTGGGCATCGTCGGGGCGCCGCCATCACCATGGATGGATCCATTCAATCTGTGTTTCGCGTACGACGTGACGATTGCGGTGACACCGTAATCTGGAACGATCTCATGTGAGCACGCGTGAGATGCCGCGCGTAATCGAGTTCACGCTGCTGCGCGGCTCCGGCCGCGCAGCAGTACGTTCTGGCGGTGGAACTTGTTAACCGGGAATCGCCATTTGTGGTACCTGCTGCTTGCCTGCGTTGGTGGCCTGCTGCTCGTGCACACCGTTGATGCCGAAGTCAACGACAACGGCATCTGCCATTTGACCGGCCAGGCGACCGTTGCGGTTGGCCAGACGGCCAACATTGCGCTCAGTGGTGACTGTTCACCCGAGCGCACCGGGTCGATCCAGATCGGTGTACAGGCGAATACGCCGCCCTCTATCGCTTCGGTGTCGTGGGTCGACCCGGTTCCGGCGGGCGGGGCGGTGACGTTGGAGGCGTCCGCCATCGACCCGGACATCCCCTTCGGGGACAATCTGACGTTCATCTGGGACGTGGGCGGCAACGGCGCCGTGAGTCCATCAACGACGGTCGTCAACGGCGTGGCACTGCAGGGGCAGGATGGCTTCCGTGCCAGCGTGACCTGGACACCATCGTCCGTGAATGCCGCTCAGCAGATATCGTTGCGCGTCTGTGACGACTTTGGCGGCGGGATTGGTGCAACCACCTGCGCAACCTGGTCAGGGACGATCAATGTTGTGGCGCCATAGGATCGGTTTGTTGGTGGCCGGCTTGCTGATGACCGCCTGCGCGGGCAGCGGCGAATCGACCGTGCGCATCGGCGCGGCTGGTCTGGTCGAGGTGAACGGCGGCCTGTCGCCACTGGCCCCGGCTGATTTCACGAGCCGCGGGATTGGCACGGTTGTCGTTGACGTGATCGGGGAGACGTTCGAGACGTCGCTGGTGCTGAGCGCGGCGAGTCCAACGGCGGAACTGACACTTCCAAACGGCACGTACCGGTTTGTTGCCACGGCGGTTGGCGACGATGCAACGACGCAGGCGCCGCTCGATGCCTGGACCGGCGAAGTCAGCAGAACCCTTGGCGGGGGGACGCTTGATGTGCTGGTACCCCTGAGCGCGAACCCGGTTGCATCACGGGACGTCGTTCTGACGTTGACGGCAAGCGATCTGGCGCGCGTGGTCAGCGCACGACTCGCGCTTCAGTATGATCCGGGCAGTAGCGATGTACTGATGTTTGCGCCCTATCCCGAGGGGTTCAGTCCGGATCCTCCTGCCGTGAGTGCAGACAATGTGGACGTTTCCCTGGCCGATGTGCGCGTGACCGTGCCGGTGCCGGCTGTTGCCGGTTTCAGCGCCGTAGCCTTGAGCAGGGACGGGAGCAGTTTTGGGGCTGTCGCGCTCGCTGCAGGAGATGGGGCGGCAACGATTCGCATCGACAGCGCGGTGCCGGCCGATTTCATCGGCATTGGTGGGCGGATTCGCGTTTCGCTGGATAGCGTGGTCGGGCTGAGCAGTGACGCAAACGGCTGGCTCGTCGCGACGGCGCAGGATGGCGATGCGGCCGGTGAGCAGGTGGCCGTGCCGGTCACGGGCGATACGCTTGACCTGGCCTGGCTGGATCCGGGGAGCTGGACCGTGGATCTGTTTGTGACGCCCTGATCCTCACGATGCGCGTGCAGGGGCGCGTTCTGGTTCGGGAGAACGACTGTACGCGTCAATATACAGAGATCAGTGCTGCGACGGTGAGCGTGATGAGCAGGCAGGCTGCGCAGGCGAGCGCGAGGCGTGCGGCCAGCGGCAACCCGCGCATGCGCTCGAGGAGCTCAGACGGCGTCGGGTTGTCGCCGCTTGCAGTCACTGCGGTCGCCCCCGCAGAACTCGCATTCGCCTTCGAGACCGACCGCGCCGAGTCCACCGCATGATCCCTTGATCGGGTCACGGCGAAACAATACACCGACGGCCATTGCCGCAATCACGACCAGAAACACGACCAGCGTCAGCAAAAACAGTTTTACAGCCATCATGGCACCTCTTCATCTTCAGTGTACCTGTTCAGTTGGTCGGTGAACCAGCGGTTTTCTGTCGTGCGAAAACCCTGACCGTCATGGTCAATGAAGAGCGCAGGGATGCGCCAGTTGTTTGCAATGGCCAGGCCGCGTTTGCTGCCGGCCGCGAGTAATGCGGTCGCCCAGGCGTCGGCTTCACCGCAATCAGGCAGCAGGACGGTGACCGATGCCGTCGAATGGGTGACAGGGTGACCGCTGTGCGGGTCGATCGTGTGGCTGAGGCGCTGGCCGTTGACCACGCGGTAGTTTCGGTAGTCTCCGGAGGTTGCCAGGGAAATATCGCTCAGCTCAAGTACGCGCGAAATAGATCGGCCCGCGGGATCCGGTTGTTCTATGCCGATTCGCCAGAGGGTGCCGTCCGGTTTCCTGCCGTGCAGCCGTACCTCGCCGCCGACTTCGACCATATAGCCGAGGGCCTGGAGCTTGTCCAGGTCGGCGGCGACCGCGTCCACGGCCCAGCCTTTGGCAATCGCCGAAAGATCGAGCGTGACATCGGTGGTGCGCAGAACATCCTGGCCACGCAGACGAATGAATCGCCAGCCCGCCCGGTGTCGCAACGCGGTGAGCTCAGCGGCGGTTGGTGCGGTCGTTCTTCGGGACGGACCGAAGCCCCATGCGTCGACGAGCGGAAAGACCGTTGGATCAAAGTAGCCTTCACTGCGCTGCCAGACGCGATCGGCGACCTTGAGCAATTTCGCGAAATCGCGGGAAACGCGAAAACGCTTGCCGACCGGGGCGCGGTTGAGGCGGTTCAGTTCCGAGTTGGGTTTCCAGGTGGAGTAGCGGCGGTCAAGCTCGCGCAACCGGCTGTTGATCTGTCGCTCGACATCGGCTCGGATCGCCGGCGCGACGGCCGCCGCATAGACCGCGTGAACGGTCCAGGTGGTGCCCATGCTCTGGCCATGAAACGTCAATTGGGTGCGATCGGCCGGGCGCGAACATGCAGCGAGCAGGAACACAAGCCAAAGCCCCGCAAGAGCGGGGCTTTGGCGCAAACGTACGATAAGACCCATTGGAATCTGGCGGTCAGCCACCAAAGTCGTCGAAGAAGATGTTCTCACGCTCAACGCCGAGGCTGTCGAGCATGTTGATGACGGCATCGATCATCAACGGTGGGCCGCACAGGTAGTACTCGCAGTCCTCGGGAGCCGGGTGGTCCTTGAGGTAGTTTTCGTAGACGACCTGATGAATGAAGCCGACAGGGCCGTCCCAGTTATCTTCGGGCTGTGGATCCGACAGCGCAACGTGCCACGAGAAGTTCTCGTGCTCTTCGGCGAGTTTTTTGAAGTGATCGTCGTAGAACAGTTCGCGAAGTGAGCGGGCACCGTACCAGTACGAAATCTTGCGCTGGGAATGGCGGCGCTTGAGCAGGTCGAAGACGTGCGAGCGCAGCGGCGCCATCCCTGCACCACCACCGATGTAGATCATTTCGGCGTCGGTTTCCTGGATGAAGAATTCGCCGAACGGACCGTAGACGGTCACCTTGTCTCCGGGTTTGCGGCTGAATACATATGACGACATTCGCCCGGGCGGCAGATCGGTGCCGGGCGGCGGCGTAGCGATCCGGATGTTGAACATCAGAATGCCCTTCTCGTCCGGATAGTTGGCCATCGAGTAGGCGCGGACCGTTTCTTCGTCGACCTTCGACTCGATGTCCCAGAGATTGAACCGGTCCCAGTCGGGGCGGTATTCCTCTTCGATATCGAAATCACGGAACGTGCAGTGGTAGGGCGGTGCTTCGAGCTGTACGTATCCACCCGCCTTGAATTCGACCTCTTCCCCTGGCGGTAGTTCGAGCACCAGCTCCTTGATGAAGGTCGCGACGTTGTGGTTGGAGCGCACGGTGCATTCCCAACGCTTGACACCAAAGACTTCTTCGGGAACCTGGACCTTGAGGTCTTCCTTGACCGTGAGCTGGCAGGACAGCCGCGCGCCTTCTGCAATTTCGCGCTTGGTGAAGTGGACCGCTTCCGTTGGAAGGATGTCGCCGCCGCCTTCCTTGACGATGACGCGGCATTGCGCGCAGGTACCCCCGCCGCCACAGGCCGACGAAAGAAAGATTCCCTGATCAGCGAGGGCGTTGAGCAGTTTGGCGCCAGCCGGGACCTCCAGAAGCTTCTCGTCATTGATCAGAACCTTGACCGGCCCGGTCGGAACGAGGCGCTTTCGGGCGAAGATAATGACCAGCGCCAGCGCCAGGACGATCAGCGTGAACATGACGACGCCGAGAAGAATGTCGAAAATCATGATGGATACACCTGTAGAGCAGGAAACATCTGGTCAGCGAGAAATCAGAGCTGTACGCCGGAAAATGCCATGAACGCCATGGCCATCAGGCCGGCGGTGATAAACGTGATGCCCAGTCCTTTCAGCCCGTCTGGGACATCGGCGAATTTCAGTCGTTCGCGGATCCCGGCAAGTCCGACGATCGCCAGCGCCCATCCCGCACCGGAACCGAATCCGTAGACGACACTCTCGCCGAAGGTGTAGTCTCGTTCGACCATGAACAGGGAGCCACCAAGGATCGCGCAGTTGACGGTAATCAGCGGCAGGAAAATCCCGAGTGCGTTGTAGAGCGCCGGAAAAAACCGATCGAGCGTCATTTCGAGAATCTGGACGATCGCGGCGATGACGCCAATGTAGCTGACGTAACCGAGGAATGTGAGATCGACATCGGGCAGTCCCGCCCAGGCCAGTGCGCCTTCGCGCAGCAGGTCATTGAAAATGATGTTGTTGACCGGCACGGTGATGGCCTGGACGACGATGACGGCGATGCCGAGACCAATCGCGGTCGCGATGCGTTTGGATACTGCAAGAAACGTACACATGCCGAGAAAGAAGGCCAGCGCCATGTTCTCGACGAAGACCGCCTTGACAAACAGGCTGATGTAGTGCTCCATGACGAACCTCCGTCAGGCGGCCAGCGGCAGGTCGTATTCCGCCGCCTCTTCGTTGGTGATCACATGAAACTCTTCATGTTCGACCTGTTCGGGCTTTGCGGTGCGCAGTGCCCAGATGATGAAGCCGATCAGGAAGAAAGCGCTCGGGGGCATCAGCATCAGCCCATTGGGCACATACCATCCGCCATCCGTGACTGGAATCAGCAATTTGTGACCCAGCAGGGATCCCGACCCCAGCAGCTCGCGAACGACCGAAAGGGATACAAGGATGAAGCTGTAGCCGAGGCCGTTGCCGATGCCATCGAGGAAGCTGAGCCCCGGCGGGTTCTTCATTGCGAAGGCTTCGGTGCGTCCCATCACGATGCAGTTCGTGATAATCAGTCCGACGAAGACCGACAGTTGTTTGCTGAGACCGTATGCAAAGGCGCGCAAAATCTGATCGACCACGATGACGAGTGACGCGATGATCGTCATCTGGACGATAATCCGAATACTCGACGGAATATGATTGCGAATCAGACTCACGCCGAGATTGGAGAACGCCGTGACTGCCGTCAGCGCAGCTGCCATAACGAGGGCCGTATTCATTTGTCCGGTGACCGCTAGTGCGGAGCAGATACCAAGGATCTGCAAGGCGATCGGATTGTTGTCAAAAATCGGCCCGAACAGAATTTTCTTCGGCGATTCGGCCATGGACAGACCTCCTTCGGTCAGGAAATGGCGCCCTGTTGCAGCTTGCGCAGGAACGGGTGGTAGCCCTGGTCTCCGAGCCAGAAATGCATCATGTGTTCCACGCCATTGGATGTCAGTGTTGCACCGGACAGGCCGTCAACCTTGTGCTCGGCACCGGGCGCAGAAGCATCGACGCGACCCTTGATGACATCAAGCGCGACGGCACCGTTGTCATCGTAGATCTTCTTGCCGTGCCAGAGGGCCTTCCAGCGCGGGTTGTCGACTTCACCGCCGAGGCCCGGCGTTTCCGCGTGCTCGTAGTATGTGAGCCCGCAGATGGTATTGCCATCGGCCTCAACACAGAGGAATCCGCGCAATGTCGACCACAGGCCGTAACCGCGGATCGGCAGGATGACCTTGTCGATGGCGCCGTCGGGCGTTCGGACAATGTAGATCTGCGCGTAATGCTCGCGGCGACCGATCCCGGCAATATCTGCCTCACGCGGCAATTTGTCGCTCAGATTCGGATCTTTTTCCGCGCGTCGCTGATCGTAGGTGTCGGGATCAACGGCTGTCGTGTACGCTCCGGTGTCGAGGTCGATGACCCGACGCTCTATCTTGCTGAACGCCGTTGCCACATCGGTATCATCGTGTAGAAGTCCGGCCGCTTCAAGAACATTCTTCTGCAGGTCGAGCGCCTTGTTTTTTTCCTGATAGGGCTTGAGCAGGACGGCCGCGCTGGAGACCAGAACGGAACAGACGATGGCGACGGAGGCCGCGACGATAATGGTCTTGCCGACGGTGTCGTTGGATGCGCTCATTGGCCGGCTCCTGCCAGGCTGAGCCGCCGCTTGCGGCGACGAATGTTGGCCTGCGTTACAAAGTAGTCGATCAGTGGGGCAAAAACATTACCAAACAGAATTGCAAGCATCATGCCTTCGGGGAAGGCAGGATTGACGACGCGGACGAGCATGACCATGACGCCAATCAGCACGCCGTACCAGAAGCGACCAGCCTCAGTCATCGCCGCGGAGACTGGATCCGTTGCCATGAAGACCATGCCGTAGGCGAAGCCGCCCAGGACGAGGTGCCAGTACCACGGCATCGCGAACATCGGGTTGGTGTCGCTGCCGATCAGATTGAACAGCGTCGAGATGACGACCATGCCGGTAAACACGCCGGCCATAATGCGCCACGAGCCAATCCGCGTCAGAATCAGCAGCCCGGCGCCGGCGAGAATCAGCAGCGTGGACGTTTCGCCGATCGAGCCCGGGATGAATCCGAGGAACGCATCCAGCCAGGTCACACCCGCATCATGCAACGCCGGGACCCCTCCTTGCGCGGCGATCGCCAGCGGTGTCGCGCGTGTTGCGCCGTCCACAGCGACCCAGACCGCATCGCCGGACATTTGTGCCGGGTAGGCGAAGAACAGGAATGCGCGGCCAACCAGTGCCGGGTTGAGGAAGTTCTTGCCGACGCCACCGAAGACTTCCTTGCCGACGACGACGCCAAAGGCGATACCAAGGGCGACCTGCCAGAGCGGGATGGTCGGCGGCAGGATCAGCGAAAAGAGAATGGATGTGACGAGGAAACCTTCGGTGATTTCGTGGCCACGGACGATTGCGAACAGCGCTTCGAGGTTGCCGCCGACGATCAAGGTCACCAGGTAGATCGGCAGAAAGTACATTGCGCCGTGCAACAGACAATGCCAGATGTTGCCGGGATCGAAGCCGGCGAGTGCGGCGACGATCGCGCCGCGCCAGCCTTCGGCGGCGGTCAGGCCCATCGCAGCCATGGTGGCGTTCGCCTGATAGCCGACTGCATACATACCGAAGATCATTGCCGGCAGCGTCGCGAACCAGACGGTGATCATGACGCGCTTGAGATCGGCGCCATCGCGGACGTGCGACGCCGTTCGTGTGCGCTCTGCGGGCGTAAACAGGAAGGTGAACGGCGCTTCGTAGAGCGCGTGGAACTTTTCGAGCGACCCGCCCTTTTCGAACAGGTGCTCCTTGCTTTTGAGGAGGTCGAGCAGTTTTTGTTTCATCCCAGACCTACCATTCCCGTTCGATCTCTGCGAGGTTCTTGCGCAGGATCGGGCCGTAGTCATTCTTGCTCGGGCAGACGAAGGTGCACAGCGCCAGATCTTCTTCGTCCAGATCGAGTACGCCGAGTTCGATCGCAGTATCGGTATCTCCGACCAGGATCGCGCGAAGTAGCGGCGAGATCAGGATGTCGAGCGGCCAGACATCGTCATAGACGCTGAGTGGGATCATGGCTCGTGGGCTGCCGTGCGTGTCAGTCGTCAGTTCATACTCTCGTTCGGGATCCAGCAGCCGGTCGAGATAGATGTTGAGTGCCGAAAACTTGTCCTTGCCGCCGCTGAGTGCAAGCCAGCCGAGCAGTTCATGTTCGACGCGGTCGGAGATCGCCGAGACCTGCGTGTGGTAGCGACCGAGGTAGTCGATCGGCGCAATGCTCAATCGTCCGGACAGCACCGAACCCGAGACCACGCGCGTCGGCCCTTCGCGCAATTCGTCGGCGGTCAGGTCGGACAGACTCGCGCCCAGACGCGTGCGCAGGTAACGGGGATCGCGTACTTGTGGGCCGCCGAATGCAACGATCCGCGTCGTCTCGAGCCGCCCTTCGCGCAGCAGCGTCGCCAGCGCCAGGACATCCTGATAGCCGATCGTCCAAACCGTGCGGTGCTGCCCCACGGGTTCGAGATAGTGGATGTGGGTACCCACCAGACCCGCCGGGTGTGGTCCGTCGAATGATACGACCCTGACGCCATCCACGTCGACCCCGGGAACCCAGGTGTCAGCCTGTTTGGTCACGTACACGGGACCGCTGGTCAGGCGTGTCAACGCGGTCAGGCCTGCCTGAAAATCGTCGGCGCGGTCGCGGATGATCGGCACCGGGTCGAGGGCCAGCGGATTCGTGTCCATCGCCGCAACGAAAATGGCGGCCGGGCGAGAACCCGGATCCGGCACTTTCGAGAATGGGCGCGTGCGGAACGCGGTCCACATCCCGGATTCGAGCAGCAATGCTTCGAGTTGTTCAGCAGAGCTGGTGGCCGGATCAAGCGTCGAAAATGTTTCCTGATCATCGCTGCCATCCAGCTCAATTTCGACCGAAAGCAGTCGCCGTTTCAGGCCCCGGTTTACCGCCAGGACCTTGCCGGTTCCCGGTGACGTAAAGCGGATGTCCGGCCGTTTCTTGTCGACGAAGAGCGTCTGCCCGAGCCGAACCGAATCGCCTTCGGCGACCTGCAGGGTTGGACGCAAGCCGTGGTAGTCTGGGCCAATCAGCGCGACGCGACGAACTTCGGCGCCGTCTTCAATGACGGGGCGAGGTCGGCCGGCAATCGGAATATCCAGACCGCGTTTGATTTTGATCATGGTGTCAGCTCCCGCGGCGAGAGAAGGAAGCGTTGGATCTGTACATACGGAGACCATTCAGGTCAACCGGATGGTGAGGCAACAAACTGCGTTCGGTCAGGGGCCAGGCAACGATGCCCCAAGCCATACCTGCGGCGGGCGAACTCCTGGCGAACAGAAGTAACCCGGCACTGCCCATTATTATAGCCGATACCGTTGCGGATGCCTGTGGGCACAAAAATGCCCTCCTCATCATCGGGGAGAATCTGAGGAGGGCTGCGGTGGGGAGCCTGGTTACCTTTTCAGGTACTGATCTTAGTCTAACTTTTTCGACGAGCCTTGTCAAGGGCTTCGCCTAAGGTGTCACATCAGATTGATTTCGATCCCGGCAACGTGTACGTTGACCTTGCCTGTTCGCCGTTCAAAACCGTAAAACATTTGTCCCTTCGGAAAGTACCAGCCGACGCCGGCATTCCAGGTCATCGGCCGTCCGGTCGCATAGAAGTCCTGGCGCCAGGCGCCGCGCAGCGCAATCTGATCGAGCGCCAGCAGTTCGGTCGAGACCGATCCGGTCCAGTGGCGGATATTGTCGGTCAGTTGCGTGACGTCGACGAACAGGCCGACGCGCGGATGCGGCATCCACGCAATCCCTGACGTGATCGTCGGATCGGGCGCGTTTTTCGTGAACCAGAGGATGTCACGCGACACGATCGACCAGTTGGCTTTCTCGGCGACGGGGACGATCAGTCCGGTCGAAAAATTGTGATTCTTGCGCTTTACGGTTTCGGTCAGTCCCTGCGGGGCGCCCATCTTGTCGAGGCGAAAGTGGTAGCTGAAGCCGAGGTACGCCTTCTCGCCATAGAATTCGGCGGCCGACAGGGTCAGGCGATGCTTCTGCACGGCGCCCCACGCCGCTGCGTGCCCCTTGCGTGGTTTGAGGTTCTGGTAGTCCACACCCATGGCCATCGGCGATGTACGGTTGTCGACGACGGAAAGGTCGAAGCCGGCGCCATCGCCTTCATGGATGAACGCGGCGCCGCCGGAGTAGCGATCGAGAATGCTGATGCCAGCCGGGTTGACCGTGATCGCCGAATGGTCATTGACAAAGGCCGTGCCATTCCCGCCGAGTCCCGAAGACTGCCCCCAGGCGGCGGGCTGTTCCCAGGAAGCAGCAACGGCCGGGCTGGCCCACAGCAAGATCAGGATCCAGATCCATTGCCGTGTCATGGCGTGTCCTTTCGTGATTCGAGGATGACGGTCACCGGACCGTCGTTGACCAGTGCGACCTGCATGTCAGCGCCGAAGACGCCCGTCGCGACGCGCGGATAGCGTGCGGCCAGCGCTTCGGCAAGCAGTTCGAACTGCAACCGTGCAGGGCCGGGCGCGGCACTGCGGGAAAAGTCGGGGCGGGTTCCCTTGCGGCAGCGGCCCGCCACCGTGAAGTTGCTGACGAGGAGCAGATCGCCATCGACGTCGGTCAGCGTTCGCGCCCAGCGTCCATCGCCATCGTCGAACAGACGAAGCGTCAGCAGCTTGCGCACCATCCAGTCGATGTCGTGCCGATCATCATCGCGCTCGATGGCGACAAGCGCGCAGAGTCCATGTCCGACCGCGCAGATCGTGCCCGAATCGGTGGTAATCGAGCCGTCAAGAATACGTTGAACCACGGCGATCACGAATCAACCCATACAATATAGAGAAGGAGACATTCGCTGTCGCGACCGATTTCCGCGAATGGCGGATGAGGTAACCGCCGGGAGTAACTCTTGAACAGCATACCGCAATCCAGCGAAACATCCGGTTGGCCGGGCGCGCTGCTGGCCGACCTCCGGCA
>RFIY01000243.1 GCA_003695505.1 Candidatus Dadabacteria bacterium
ATATGGCCACGCGCGAACTCGGATGGGGAACGTACGTCGATCAGTGGGACGCCGCTGTCCGTAAGCGGCACCAAGTGGTCTGCAGAGAGCAACTCAGTCATCGATCGCAGGGGAATATGACAGACAGCGCCGGGTGCACCTTGTTACCTCATCGTATCGCGTCGCCACGGAACGCAACACATAATATCGGGTATAGTCGCCCGCTGGTTCCCGGACTTCTGGATCGCTGCTGAGCATCTCGGACCTGGCACAAGATGTGCGCGTCCTGCGATCAGGCAATTTCGCCGGCAACCAACAAACAGGCTAGCGCTGCTCCGGGTTGCGCAGAAATTGCAACGCCACCGGCAGGCGCAGACGCCAGTCCTGCGGCAGCGTGTGGCCACCATCAAAGCGCTCGAGCTTCACCGGGCTGCCGGCTCGTCGCCAGAGGTCCGCAAAAAATTCGGCCGCACGTTCCGCATAGCGGTCCTGATACCCGGCCCAGAGTACCAGAGGGATCTGTTTGGGTGCGGACAGTCGTGGCATGTCCGCCATCATGACGGCCGACATCGACAATACGCCGCGCACCGTTTCGGGATGAGCCATGGCCAGCAGTACCGCGTACCACGCCCCTTGAGAGAAGCCGGCCACATACCATTGCCGCTCACTTGCCGTTTCCGGAAAGCCGGACAGATAGGTGGAAATCCGCTTCAGCACTGCTTCGATGTCGGCACCTGGCGGCCATTGAAATTTCCCCGGACCCAGCGGGATCGGCGCATTGATCGTAACGACGACAAAACCCGCTTCGACCGCCGTCGGCGCAACAGCATCCATGTGTTCACGCCGGGATCCACGGCCATGCAGCATGACCAGCAACGGCGGGCGCACCGGTCCAACCACGTCCGGCAGGAACAGGCGAGCGTTACCGTCTGCGGACAGCTTCGATGTTGCAGCGCCGACTGGCGCCGCAACTACCACGATCAGCACGACCAGAACGATGCGCATCATGGCACACCGCCCTGCAGCCATACTATTTTTTCTTCTTCTGCGGCCGCGACTTTCCATAGGATCCACGAAAACGCTTGCCTTTGCCCGTCCGACGATCTCCACGACCCATGGCCATGCTCCTCAGTATGTTTCGTTCTGTTTCCGTCGTTAGCGCGACATTGATGCGCGCCAGAGCATCTATTGTAACGCGTTCAGTCATCTGACTCGAATGCCGCAGCGCGATATGATAATCGGCAGCCACAAAAACATCAGGGAAATGGGCAACACGTTCATGTCTGCCGACCAACTTCGCCAGGACGCGCGTAGCGCTGTTGCGCGCAACGATATTCCGAAAGCGCTTGAACTTTATCAGAAACTGTTGAAAGTTGAGCCGGACGATGCGTCGACCTGGGTCACCGTCGGCGACTTGTGTCGATCGGCCGGTCATGCCGACGCGGCGATTCGCTTTTATGCGAACGGGGCACGCAAATATGCGGCCGGCGGTGAACTGCTCAAGGCGATCAGCGTCAACAAGCGCATCCTGGACCTTGCACCGAACCACAAGGAAACCCAAAAGGCGCTCGCATCCCTGTACGCACTGCGGAAGCAGGATGAAGCGAGCCACGCCGACGACGCGATCGAAATGCCCCCTCCGCAACGAACCTCCCCGGACGACGGCGTCGTACTGGACCCGGACGCACAAACGGTGGATCTGTCCGGCGGTATCGAACTGGACGACAGCGTATCCGGTGGAGCGGCTCCATTCGAAGAACCAGACATCACCCCAGCAGCACCGGTTGCCACAAGCGGCGACGACGAAGACGACCTGTTCGGCGACACCCTCAATCTTGCGCAGGACGGTCTGTCTGACCTGGAAGATCTTGTCGGCACGTTGCCGCAGGTCCCGATCTTTTCCGAGGTTGGCCCCGACGCGTTCGCAGCAATCATTGATGAACTGTTTTCGGCACAGTTCGGGGCGGGGGATCTGGTGCTACAGGAAGGCGACCCGGGTGAGTCTTTCTATGTGATCTGCGAAGGACAGGCCCGTGTCGTCAAACGTACGCCGGATTGTGGAACCGTTGAGCTCGCCATTCTGGGTCCGGGTGATTTCTTTGGGGAGTTCGCGTTTCTGACCGATACCCCGCGGACAGCCTCGATCGTGGCCCAGACCGACCTGACCCTGCTCGAGTTCGAACGAAATGCACTCGAGAATCTGACGCATCGCTATCCGGGCATCCGGCGCACGCTGGAAAAGTTCTATCTGCGCCGTCTGGTTGGCGCGGCACTGCGCATCAGCCCGATTTTCCGTGACCTGGATCGCGCCCATATCGGAAAACTCATTCGCGCATTTGAGCCAGGCACGATTGATGCAGGCAGCGTACTGATCGAACAGGATGCTCCGACGCCTGCCCTGTTCCTGATCGTCTCAGGGGAGGTCGAAGTCAGCCGCGATGATCAACCACAGCCTTTGGCTGTCGCATCCGCCGGCGATGTCATTGGCGAAATTGGTCTGCTCACCGGCAAGCCAGCCACGGCCACCTGCCGGGCATGTACCGACCTGCGCGTCTATCAGCTTGCCGCAGAACGCTTCGATGAGGTGCTCGAACCTTTCCCGACCGTACGCGAACGCCTGCAGGAACTGGCAAAGGCGCGCCTCGGCGAGCTACAGGCGCTCAAAACCGCCCCCGAACCGGCCGAGCTGGCCGAAGAGGGGCTGGTCTGACCACGCAACGACATACAACAGCACACACAGGCAACACCGGCGGCAAAACGCCAGCGCCTTCCGGCTCCTGGCTTACCTGAAGCGGAACCGCCAGAGCTGGTTCGTGATCGTGGTGTTGTCCTGGATGCCACCGAAGCTATAAATCTCGAACGTCGTGGGATCCAGGGTCAGCCACGAGGCGCCGATCTTCGGCGGCAACGTGCAGGTTGAACACAATGGAGACCACGTACCGCGCGGG
>RFIY01000244.1 GCA_003695505.1 Candidatus Dadabacteria bacterium
ATCATGGTGCCCGCCTCGCCTATGGCTCGCCGCGGCCGGTCGAAGCGATCGTCTACGACGTCTATTCGACGACCGATCCGTACCACAACAAGGATCGCAATGCCGTCTATACCTACGACCGGCCGGCCCAGAATCAGCCCACAGATTTGCAAGCTGTCATACCATCGCACCGCAGCAGTACACAGGCGAATTTTGGTAGCTGGGGCAATGCCGTCAATGGTGGCGCATGTCTGACCGGACCGGGAGGCTGCACGGGTGGCGAGGTCACATCCTTTGGTGGAATGGCGGATATGACCCTCTGGCCTGCCTCGCCTTTTGGCGACCCGTTTGCCAATCCGTTCGTCGAGGCACCGGTACCAACGCAGAACAGCGAGGCGAAGTGGAATCAGTGGCCGTTCCTGATGGTTCCAGCCGGTTCCGCTCTGTCATCACCACAGGCCGCCGCACCATCCGCGCTGCTGGCTCCAACCACGATTTCGCTGCAAGGCCTCACGACAGGATTTGACGCCAATTATGAAAATACCGATACACGCGTCGCTGTCGCGACCGACAACTGCGGTACCGCCGTCCATCACACGCGCGTACCCGACCACGTCCTGGCCGCCGCCCCGACCAGCCTCTATGGTTCGGGATCCGCGCCCAACCTCGCCGACGTCGCGGCCGGCGCAGAAGATGCGGATCACGGTTTTGTCAGTTACGTCAACCGCAATGCTCCGGGCATGCAGTATGTCTCCGACGCATTCAATCTTGGCATTGCCTCATCGAGCATGATCTCTGCCGGCGGCAAGATCATTGGCAAAGTCCTGACCGTGCCGATGGCCATCTTCAGTGGCGCAATGTACTATGCAAACAATCGTAGTCAGGGCATGGGAATGGCCACATCTTTCCTCAATGCAAGCGGCAACGCCGCGCTCGATGTTGGCTATGCGATTCCCGGAGTCATCGACGCGGGACTTCGCCAGGTTGGTTTCGACGTCAATCTGACCACGACCTTCAAGAATGGCTTCGACGCCATCTTTGCGTGCCCCACCCGTGGTCTCGATGCGTATGTCGATGACATGATGAGTGGCAAGCGCGGCAAGCTCACGCAACGTCTCGCAAACTTCTACTACAAGCTCGGCAATAGCGACATTGGCGGCAAGATCTACCAGGGTGTCGAAGATTCGATCACTGCGGGGAAAAAGCTGGTCAACCGTGCCTATCAAAAAGCCAAAGGCGTACTGAGGTCCGTTGTCCAAAGCCGCCCCGTGCAGGCCGTGACCAACTTCATAGGGAGCTTGCTGGGAGGAGGGAAGTAGATCATGGCCAGGCCCTACCGGATCCAGTCGTTCATATTCATCTGCCTGCTTCTGACCGCAAGAACGCAGACATACGCGGAAACCGGCAGCAACTGTGGAGACTTTGCCGCGCCTTGCGAACCGGCACGGATCATCGGCGGCGTCTATGATGCAGGCAGTGCGCCGATCTCTGGCGCCGTGGTCTACGGCCCGTGGGGTCTGCAAACCCAAACCGCTGCGGACGGCACCTACGAACTGGATATCGACATGGCCGCCGCGATTCCGCTCACGGTAAGTAGCGCAGGTGTGCAGATGTATGCTGCAACCGTTACCGTAGACCAGGGCATCACGGTCGTCAGGAACTTCGGCACGCCACCGGCTGATACAACACCACCTGACACCAGCATCAACAGCGGTCCGAGCGGCACGGTCAGCAGCGGCAATGCCACATTCACCTTTTCCTGTAATGAATCCGTCTGCACGTTCGAGTGTGCACTCGACGGCGCCCCTTTTAGCGCTTGCAATTCCCCAAAAGCATACAGCGGCCTGGCTGATGGGACACATACCTTTTCGGTCCGCGCCAGTGACGGCGCCGGCAACACCGATTCAACACCCGCGACAAGCACCTGGACAGTCGACACCAGTACCGCTTCGGGAGGCGGCGGCAGTGGTGGCAGCGGTGGCAGCGGCGCCGATACGACACCCCCTGAAACCACGATCGACAGCGGTCCCACCGGTACGGTCAACAGCGGCGATGCGTCATTTGCTTTTTCCTGCAACGAATCGGCCTGTACCTTCGAATGCGCACTGGACGGCGCGACCTTTATCGCCTGTACGTCTCCGCAGACATACACCGGTCTCGCGGACGGGTCTCATACTTTTTCCGTTCGTGCGCGCGATGCCGCTGGCAACGTCGATCCAACACCTGCCACGGCTTCCTGGATCGTGAATGTTGGCGCGACCTCCGATGGCGGCGGTAACAACGCATCAACCGAACCAACAACAGAGCCACCGTCCGACAGTACAACCTCAGGGCCGGCAACCGAAACGGCATCGCGTGGCGGCGGTGGTGGATGTACTGCCGCCGGCGGGGTTGACACGCAGGCGGATCTGAGTTGGTCTCTCCTGCTGTTTGCGCCGTTCTGGTATCAGCGAAGGCGGCGCCTGGCCTGACGACGATCATGCGCTGCCGCCCGAGCGGATCCGCAGTTTTGCAAGCGGAACGAGATCCAGGGCGACCCGTTCAGGCCGGCGCGCCTGAACGCGCCGCCCCTCATCTCTGTCGTCACGAGCGTCACAAAGGTATAATCTTGCTGTACATTTCCACAGCCCTTGCCATCCGATGGTCAGCACGTCTTGCGTAAGGGCAGACAGGACGCACGGATCCGACACCCCTGCGTCCCTGCCTGATGGCAGCCAATGGATGGCATACAGGTGCGCCACGTTCCACCATCATTCAGAAGGGAGCCTTTCATGGCCGCGCCAACTACGATTCTGATCACCGGCGCGTCGTCCGGTTTTGGCAAGGTCACCGCAGCGCATCTGGCCGCAAAGGGGGTTCGTGTCGTCGGTACGAGCCGGCGCGCATCGTGGCCGGAAGACGCGACGGCCAACCCCATCCTGATTCCGATGGATGTCTGTGATGATACATCTGTCGAGGAAGGGCTCGCCTGGATCCGAGAGCACGTTGGCGCAGTGGATGTGTTGCTGAACAACGCCGGCATCGGCATCGCAGGCGCCGTGGAAGACCTGACGCCGGACGAAGCGAAGGCACAGTTCGAAACCAATTTCTTCGGCATGCATCGGCTGATCCGCGGGCTCCTGCCCACGATGCGCGAGCGCGGGTCAGGCAAGATCATCAACGTCGGCTCGATCGCGGGCGAGATTGCGATCCCGTTCCAAGGTTTCTATTCGGCCAGCAAGGCCGCCACCCACGCGCTGACCGCAGCCCTGCGCATGGAATTGCGCGGCACCGGCGTCCAGGCGACGGTGATTGAACCCGGCGATTTCCGCACCGGCTTCACCGACGCCCGTCAGTATGCGGCGGCCTGGGAGGCCTCGGCGTACCAGGCCCGCGCGCAGACGGCGGTTGACGTGATGGCCCACGACGAACAAAACGGCTGCGATCCGATGCGTTTCGCGCGACTGGTCGAACGGCTTGTCCGTGCAGACAGGCTCAAACCCATCTACGTCACCGGTCCGGCGCCGCAAAAACTGGCGCGCATCCTGCGCAATATCCTGCCCGCCGGCCTGTTCGAGCGGATCATCGCGGGATACTACAAGACATAAAAAGGCCGCTCCAGTCATGGAGCGGCCGCTCGACCTTTTTGGATAGCACCTGACTACCTGTAGGTAAACCGCCAGAGCTGGTTCGTAATCGTGACATTGTCCTGGATGCCGCCGAAGCTGTAAATCTCGAACGTCGTGGGATCCAGGGTCAGCCACGAGGCGCCGATCTTCGGCGGCAACGTGCAGGTTGAACACAATGGAGACCACGTACCGCGCGGG
>RFIY01000245.1 GCA_003695505.1 Candidatus Dadabacteria bacterium
CTCATCGTCGCTGAGCGTCCAGAGCTGGCGCAATGCGTCCAGGCGGTTCCAAATCGAGGTCGTGTGCTGTTTTGGCATGGTGATGTTTCCTGTTGTTCCCGGAATGAGGCTTATTCATTGTGCCATGCCGCGTCCTCTCGCAGTGGGTGCGCCTTGACCGTTCAGGTTCGTTGCGCGCGCCACGCGGCGTGAAGATCCTTGATCCACAATCGCGTGCAGATGATCCCGAAGATCAGCGGAAACAAAATGTACTGATATTGCGTCCAGACGAGCGCCAGCAGCGTGTCGGCTACGCCGCCCGGCATGTTGGTGAAGCCGCCGAAGACCTCCGAGAACGAAAAGATGAACGTCGCGGCGATCGGCTCACCACACCCGATGACGGGAATCAGGTAACGCATCGGCGAGCGCCGGGCATTGAGCCGGAAAAACAGGATCACGGCCGCGACGTTGAAGAATGCGAAGAACTCCAGTGCGTAGAACGTCGCGTCGTGATTGACGGTACGCAGGTCGACGACCGAAAACGATGCCATGACCCACCAGAACATGTGCAACGGATGCTCGCGCATCCAGTCGGTGCGGGCGATCACGTCATCGAGCGTGTGCAGGTTCTCGAAAATGAACGGGGAGCTCAGCACCCAGGGAATCTCCCAGAGGACGTTCGTCATCGTGTAGGAGATCATCCACAACACAAGCGCATCGTGCCACAATGCATCCCGATCGCGTGTCTGTCGATCCTTCAGCAGAAACGGCAGGATCCAGCCGTCGAGCCAGATTGACGTGCCGTACAGCGAGACGCGCGTACTGGTCGCAAAGTCGATGACGCCGAGGTAGAAGAGCGTACCGAGTACGGCGGTGCCGCCCCAGAAAACGGCGGTCCAGATCGCGAAGGCCTTCAACGCCGTTGCGGACAGCGCACGGGGTGGGGCGGCGCCCTCGGCGGGAACTGCAGGGGCCGTGTTGACAACGACGGCGGCTTGTTCAGTCACAGGGATTCCCCCTTGTCTTGTGGAAGGGTAGTCGGTCGAGGTTCGGGACCGTAGAGCATTCGCGTCACGAATTCACGCACCGCAGCCTTTGCGTTCTGGCGTGCCTGAGGGGTTGCGCCGCGCCGAATCGCGTCGTGGATCAGCCACTGGCAGGCGGCCATCGATGCCTTGAGGACGGCGACAGACGGAATCGGTACGGGCAGTTCCGCCTGCGTAAGGGCCTCGGCCAGGCGTTCGAAGGTTTGATCGATCAGCGCGGCAGCCGGGCTGTCCGGGCGGCCGGATTCGGCGAATAGCAGCGCGGCGAATTCGGCGCGCACAAAAATCGCGTCGCACATCTGGTCGAGGCGCGCGTACAACAGCTCGGGATCATCAATCGCCGCACCAAGACCCCGGAGCGCGTACCACTGCACCGGCTCGAGGACCGAAAGATCGTAGATCTCGGCCAGCAGAGCGTCCTTGTCGGGGAAGGCCCGATAGAACGTCGGCCGCGACACCTCGGCTGCGGCGCAGATCTCGGCAATCGACACGGCCTCGGTGCCGTGGGCCTGAAACAGCCTGACGGCGGCATCGAGAATTTTGCGTTTCTGTGCGCTCAGACCAGGGCGTGGTCGGGAACGTCCGTCACGGGTTGATAGAGAATGTAGTTCAGTCACGGTCTCTAAGTTTACACTATTGTAAGTTTAATGCAAGCAGGCCTGTGTCCGGCAGACCGGTCAAGCTATCTGCAGATCGCCGCAAGCTGTGCTCTCGTCGCTCGGTAATCCGTCTGTGGCGGAACGCTGGGGGGCCATCGGAGACGCCTCTGCGCCAAGGCCTGTCCTCGACAGGATGTGGAATGGTGCTCGTCCCATGTCGTTTTGTAGGAGCGCTTCTTAAGCGCGACCTGCTGCGCGGCTGGATCCCTGTTCGGGGCCTGGATGATGGTTTTCGTGCCGCTGCGCGGCGAGTGCTGGTTTTGGTTGGGTTCCGTCCGTCCTTCGGCCGGCCGGGTGCCTTTTGGTCTTGCGCAAAAGGCACCAAAACGCGCTGGGGCCGCGGCTGGGCCGCCCCGCCTGCGGCGGGGTTCCCGGTCGATCGGCACCGCGAGCCGGGCGAAACTGGCAGCCTGTCGAACCCGAGACTTCTGCTGCGGAACCACAGATCGGGTCCATGTTCCCTGCCGTTTGTCGGCCCGTAGGCACTGCTACTGTGCCTGAAACGGCAGAAAACCTGGCCTCCAATCTGCGGCCCCTCGCGACGAAGTCCCGGATCCGACAGGCTGCGTTGGGGTAACGACGCAGCTTGTTGACCGTTCGCGTGGGTCTTCATGCCGTGCTGCCCGTTCGGCGGTTCCGAAATTGCTGTTTCGCGTTCACCGTCTCGCGGCGCGGCTCGCCCGGCGGCCCAGAGCGGCCCGGTAGTGTGCCCAGCAGGTAGCGTTCGGCTGATTCCTGACGCAGTCGCCACGACATTCTTCGCGAGCAACCGCGCCTGCCCGCCCCGGAATCCGCCATACTTCTGCACCGTCAAGCATGAAAACGCGGGGGCGGCAAGTGGCTGTGTGTTCAGATCTTCATCGTTCCTCCTGATCTGGATCTGGACAGAGAGAATCCTTCAGACCGTTGTCGGTAGTCAAGCATTCGCCGTC
>RFIY01000246.1 GCA_003695505.1 Candidatus Dadabacteria bacterium
CCGGGTTTCAAGGGGTCGCGTCTCGTCGACGAGAAAGGCCGCATCGCGTGGCTGACGGCATCGCAACTGCTGGCCCGGCGCTCGCCGCTACGTCCCCTGTGGTGTGATCATCGGCCCGATTATTCTGGATTGCGACCGGACGGCGTGCTGGACAGCGTCACATTGCCCCTGCTGCCGATTGGTCAGCGGGTGTACGCTCCGTTGTTGTGCGGACTCCAGGAACAGCAAGCGGCACGGGGGCGAATCCTGGGCATGGGATGGGACTGGCGGCAGGCGCCATGGCGGGCGGCCCCGCGGCTCGATCGCCTTGTGCAGCGCGCCGGAGACCAGGGCGCACGCTGCGTCCACATCGTCTCGCATAGCCTCGGGGCGCTGGTCGCCGCATGGTGGCTCCTGTATGGGGACAGCACGCCCGAGCACCCAGTTCGTCGCACGCCAGGTGGCGTGCCGCTGCGCTGGACTGTGGTAACAGGCGCCTTCGGCGGTTCCGCGAAAATGTTCCGGGTTTTGCAGATCGGCGATCAGGTCGCGCGTAACCGGCATCTGCTCGACGCAACCACGCTGGCCATGTTCGAAAGTAGTTGGGTTCTCTTGCCGCGCGGCGGATTCGTTTGCGATGAACGGTCAAGTCCGTGGCCAGCGCCGCTGAACCGGATCGAAACCTGGCAAAAGGCCGGATGGCGTCCGTTCGAGGCAGACACCGCAGACGCGTTGCCTGGCATTGCAGCGTGGGCGCAGTCCATGATGCGCCAGGCGGATGCATTCTACCGGCTGGTCGAGGAAGGGGAGCGACCTGCGGATCTCGAATCGGTGGTCAACGTGATTTCGCGGCAACGGGCCACGCTGCACCACGTTTTTGCGTATCCGGACGGCCGACTCGTGTTGACCGCTCAGGCGCGTGACGCCGAGCCTGCATTCCGGGGAAAATCAATGTCCGCGCCTGGTGACGCGACGTTGACGACGGATGCCATGCAGTTGCCGCTGCCGTTTCGCGAAGGCGCGGTGGTTCAGCGAATCGATGCCGAGCATGTGGGCATTCTTGGATCCCCGAATCTGCTGGAGGCGATCCTTCAAAACTCCGCATGACGGGACACGGTTGTGGACAACAATCGCGTACACTGAACGGAGCGAATCGCTACAAAGGGAAAGCAATGCTTCGCAAGACAAAGGTTGTGGCAACACTTGGGCCCGCATGTGCCGATTCCGAGACCCTGGCGGCCATGATGCGCGCCGGCATGAATGTCGCCCGGCTGAATCTGTCACACGGAGACCACGACAGCCACCGGAAGATGGTGGAGCTGGTTCGTGAGACAGCGCGCGAAGTTGGAATCAATGTCGCGGTGATGCTCGATACCAAGGGTATCGAAATCCGGACCGGTGAAGTGCCGGATGAGGGTGTGGTGCTGGAGCCGGGACAGCCGTTTCGCCTGGTTGCCGGAGTGAGCGAGGTGCAGCAGCCGGGCAGCGTTGGCATCACATACGAACAGCTCGCCGAGGATGTGTCGCCGGGGACACGCATCCTGATCGACGACGGCAAGATCGAACTGTCGGTCGTTGCGGCCGACCCCGTCAACCGCACCGTCGACACCACAGTCGTGATCGGTGGGCGATTGCGTAGTCGCAAAGGGGTCAATATTCCCGGCATATCACTGAACCTGAGTGCGCTGTCCGGCGAGAACCGGGATGATCTGCTGTTTGCGGCAGAGGTCGAAGCCGACTATATCGCTGCATCGTTCGTGCGGGACGCGCAGGACGTCATTGCGATTCGCGCGCTGCTCGAAGGTACCGGCGCGCGAATCCCGATTCTGGCAAAGATCGAGAGTCATCAGGGCGTTGAAAATCTTGAGCAGATCGTCGCGGCCGCCGACGGTACGATGGTTGCGCGTGGCGACCTGGGCGTTGAGCTGCCGCTCGAAGATGTGCCCCATATACAGAAGCGCATCATTCGCACGACCGTGACCAACGGCAAGCCGGTCATTACGGCGACACAAATGCTCGATTCGATGGAGCGTCAGCCGCGTCCGACGCGGGCCGAGGTCAGTGACGTGGCCAATGCGATTCTTGATGGGACGTCGGCGGTCATGTTGTCCGGCGAGACCGCAGCCGGTCGTTACCCGGTGGAGTCCGTCGCGACGATGAGCCGGATTGCCCAACGTGCCGAGGCGCATTTGCGCGAGTACGGTTACCTGCAAAAGGTCACCGTCGAGTCCGCGAATATCGCCACCGATGCGGTCTGTCAGGCCGCGATCACGATGGCGGACCGCCTCGGCGCGGCGGCGATCCTGACGCTGACCGAAAGTGGGTTTACGTCCCGGACCGTTTCGAAGTACCGGCCGGATGCGCCGATTCTGGCAGTGACGCGCAGCGAACAGGTTATGCGAAAGCTGGCCATGAACTGGGGCGTGATGGCACTGTTTGTCGCGCATGACGACGGCGTGCCCGATGATGAGGTCATTCATCAGGGGTTACTCAGGGCGCGCGAACGCGGATGGGTCGCGACCGGTGATCGGGTCGTGGCGACGCTGGGACGGGCCAATCTGCCGGGTTCAACCAATATGATCAAGATCTATCAGGTGCCGTGATCGCAGCCGTACTTCAATACTGGCCGATCTGCGGGTAGAATAATCGGGATGCGCCGCTATCCAATACTATTGCTGGTCCTCGGTACGCTGCTTGCGTCTGGCGCGCCACGCGCCGATACGTTGCCGTTCGATGCACAACTGCAGGACATCGTTGATGTTCGGGTGAGCGACCGTGGCCTGGATTTTCTTGCGCGGTTGCTTGGTGAGGGCCTGCTGCAGCCTACGCTGAAGCAGGACATCGTTGCCGCACTCGAAGATCAGTCCTTCAAAGTGCTGATTCCCAACAATCTCGGCGGCGGCTATGCAACGTTCACCGTGGACTTCGGCGAAACCAGCGCCACGCCTGAGCTGGATGGCTTTCGCTACGATGACCTCGACATGGAGCTGTCAACGGTGCCCGGGGCAACAAACCTCATCCCCGAAAACGGGGTGCTGTACCCGCGCATCAACCTGAACGCCTGGAGTGGATCGACAGAGACCGACAAACTGCCGGAATTGTGGCTGCGCGTCGATTATCCGCCGTTCGTCACGGGCATCCCTGCGGTCGCCCGCGCAAAATTATCGACCGCGGGGGTTCTGCGTCCGTATATTGGCGCCGGTACCGTCGGGTTTATGGTTGAGCGGTTCGACACCCAGATTTTCGATTTCCGCGTTGACTTTCTGAATGCCCTGCCGCCCAACGTCGAGGAAGCGCTCGGTCAGCAGGTGATGGATGCGTTCGCAAAAGAGCTGGAGGACGCCCTCAGCGATGTGTTGCAGAGTGGCATCAATGACATCCTGTTCGACCGCGATCTGGACGGCGAAGCCGATGTCCTGCTGAACCTCGGAGACCTGTTCGAAGGACTCAACGACGCACTGAACACCGACTTCGGGTTTACGCTGACGCCG
>RFIY01000028.1 GCA_003695505.1 Candidatus Dadabacteria bacterium
AGAGAACTATTTTGGATTCTTGAGGCCCATCCTGTTCGACATCAACAAAGGGAAGCCCTATCTCGACGGTCTCTGGCAGGCCTGGCGCCAGACGAAGGATCCGAAATACGGAGAATGGGCGCTGATCGGCATGTTCATTCTGTGGCGGGTGCTGCCCGAAGATCAGCGCGTTCGCTTCGCGCGCGCCGCGCAGAAAATGGCGGATCTGTACGCACAAGAGGTGCCGGACAGCCCGGCCGGCTATGTCTGGGGGGCGATCTCTTTCGGACTGGAGGCGCTGGCCGCCGGTGTGCTCGACTCTGTACATCTGGCACCCGCGATCCAGAAGCGCCTGGAAAAGTCGATCAGCATTCAGCCGGATTACATGTACGGCATTGCACAGCTCGTCGCCGCAAAATTGTACGTCAAGGCGCCATCGTTCCCGGTCAGCGTCGGCAACATCAAGAAAGGGTTTCGCTATCTGGAAGAGGCGCGACCGTATGCTGAAAAGCGCTTCGCACCGTGGTATGTCATCCGGGCGGAAGCCGAGTACATTGCAAATGGACGGGACGCGGCCAGCAAGGTGTTGCAACGCATGGAAAAGGAGATCCAGCCGCGAAATGTCGCCGAGGCGTATGCCCTCGATACGATGCTGTCCGACGGCCGCCGCTTTCTGGAGGCCATCGACAACGGCAAGTATAACAAGTACTTCTGGGATTCTTTCCTGCTGCAGGCGCAGCCATCGATTCCATGAGCGGCGAACGCCCTGCGCTGGACGACCTTGAGCCTGTTCCGCCGCGATCGCTGTCCTGCGGGCAACTGTTCCTGTCACGCCTCGGGCTGGATCGTGATGCACCGCAGTATCCTCTGATCATTTTTGGCCACGACGCGCTCGATACGGCTGCATTTTTTGCGCACGCCTCGACGCTCTGTACATTGGCCGTCAACAGCCTCGAGCAGATACGTGACGCCGCCGGTCAGGTATCCGCGATCGGCATATTTGCAATGTCGCCTGCGGATGAGCCTGGCGCCGCGGCTGAGGCCATTGCGACGTTCCGGGACGCGTTCCAGGGCCCGGCGCTATACCTGTATGGCAGCTGGACGACCGATCCCGAACAGGCGGTTCACCACGCCATCGCTGCGGGCGCGCACGGGGTGATTATGCCCGATACCGACGTGCAGGAGATGTTCGGCTACATCTATGCTCTGCTCGAGGCCATTGGCGAGGAGCGTCCGTTGCCAGCCTCGGAGCGGGAACTCCTCGACCACCTGCGCGTGGCCTTTCCCGGTTCGCCGTTCTGGCAGCAAATCGAAGAGCGCGAACCCGCGGTCTGGTGACGATGCGGGTCGCCGGACTCTGGATCTGGCCGGTCAAGGGGTGTGCAGGGCTGCGCGTCGATGCAGTCGACGCTGGTCACTTCGGTCCCGAGGGGGACCGGCGTTTCATGATCATCGATGCTGAAGACCGGATGGTCACCCAGCGCGACGAGCCGCGTCTGGCAACAATCCGGCCCATGGCGACGGGCGACACATTGCAGCTCGAGATGCCAGATGGTCGAACGTCTGGCCCGCTTGCGGCGAACGGTTCCTTGCGGACGGTCACGGTCTGGAAGGATGATGTCGAAGCCGTCGACTGCGGCGATGCGGTTGCCGGCTTGCTCAGCGACGCACTGCAGCGGTCCGTCCGTCTGGTGCGCATGTCGTCTGGTTACCGGCGACCTGTGTCGCGTCGATGGGCCGAGCGGGACGCGGATACGAGTTTTACCGACGGTTTTCCCTGGCTGCTGGTCAACCGCAGCTCGATCGAGGCACTATCACGAGTCGCGGGAATGCCGCTGCAGCCCGAGCGATTTCGCCCGAACCTGCTCATCGAAGGCGCGCCCGCGTTCGCGGAGGATCACTGGCGGCATATTCAGATTGGTCCCGTGAAGTTCCAGGTGGCCAAGCCGTGCACACGCTGCAGGGTGATTACGCTCGACCCGATGAGCGGCAAGCAGGATGCGCCACGCCTGTTGCGCACGCTCGCCGAGCATCGCCAGGACGGCCAGCCGGTATTCGGACAGAACCTGGTTCATCTGAACGAGGGCACGATTCGCGTAGGGGATGCGGTTCAGCTCAATGAAGCAGCCTGAACCATTTACACAGGGCATCGCAAGGTGGCGGGTACGACACGATTCTTGCCACGCTAACAGTGACGACGAGGCCGAGCGCGCACCTGTTACAGCGCAAAGTGCTCTTATAGTTGCCCGGCGCAGACGCCGATGGCGCGAGCGTCGGAAGGGCATGATGGTGCGTTGCATGCATTGCCCGCGACCGTGTCAAACCCGGATACGGTTACCGTAGTTACCGCCTCGGTGCTCGCGGTGAAGCAGATGTCATTGGACAGGAAGCCGCCGTTGGATGTTTCTCCGCCGGGAGAGAAGTAACGAGACCGGATCGTGAGGTCGTCGCGTGCGATGATGGTGTTGCCAGAGAAGTCGTTGACCATGTGATTGGATCTCTCGTCACCAAACCAGACGTCGTCAAGCAGATTGTCGGTGAAGGTTTGTGTTGCGTCAAGATCGTTGGTCTCGGCGAATATCGCGCAGTCAGTGACAGTGTTGCCGTCGTAAAGGACCCGGTGGAACATGGCCTCCAGTCGGATGTGTTCCAACGTTGAGTTCGTTAGTGTAAATGCCGTTGGGATCTCCGTCGGTGTCCCGTCGAAACCATCGCCGATCCAGACAATTGCCCGCTTGCCGCCGGTGTCAAACGTGACGGCGTTGAGTGACACGGACGACGATTCCTTGACGAGCCACGCGAGGTAACGGTTGATGACGATGCGTGTCCCCGAAATACTGACGAACGCGTGCTGAATCGTGGACGTCTGATCGGGAATGGCTTCGAATAGATCGAAATTCGGGTCTTCAAAATCCTCATCTGAAAGATCTCCCGGGAACTGCGCCGCAAAGTCGAGTGTGCCGCCCTTCACCGTCATACGCAGGCCGCGGTTGTCAGCGACATAGATGCCGCCGGAAGCCGCTGCGGAGAAGTGCAGGTTCGCGCTCTCCAGGTCGATCGTTGCGGTGACGACCCCGCCGGCATCATCCGCGGGGACGATGATCGCAGTGACGTCCGTGAGCGTGCCGCCATCGACGTGGAGCGCGCCTTCGCCAGTCAGTGTGATCGTGTCGACGTTGCGGACCTGCGCGGCCCCCACCAGCAACGAACCGCAAATGTTGATGTCGTGCCCAGTCATGTCGACGACAGCGTCCGCCGACACTGACAGCGGTGCGCCGCGGTTGCCACTACAGCCGACATCGAGATCTGTGGTGAACGTGACGGCGCCTGCAATGAGTGATTCATTGCCGTTGACAGTGATCTGGTCATGCTCGGCGGTCGTGGACGACTCGCCCAGACAGCCGGTCGCCAGTGACAGGCAGGCGAATAGCAACGACACCGAAAAGGCAGAAAAACGCATTGAACACCTCGCATGCAGGTCGGGATGTTTCAGCGTACATTGTTGATTGTTGTCCCGCCTTGATCTGGATCAATTTTCTCGCTGCTCTTCGCAGTTCAGGCTTACGCATCGATTGCCTGTACGGCCGGCGCCGCCGCGACGATGCGGTGCGGGTTGATCGATTCGTGCGACCAGTAGTAGTGGCGGCGAATATGGGCCATGTTGGTTGTTTCACGAAATGCGGGGATCTGCCAGAGGTCGTGCAGGTAACGGCGCAGTCCCGGGTAATCGACGATGCGTCGGCGCGAGCACTTGAAATGAATTGCATAGACGGGATCGAAGCGGACGAGGGTCGTGTACAGACAAATGTCCGCTTCGGTCAGGGTGTCGCCGATCAGCCATTGCTGCCGTTGTAGCAGCGCATCGAGTTCGTCCAGGCGAGAAAACAGCGATTCGATCGCCTCGTCGTACGCTTCCTGGGTCGTCGCGAAGCCGCACTTGTACACGCCGTTGTTGACCGGCTCATAGTTGGCATCGATCATCGCGTCGATGTCGGCGAGCAGATCCAGTGGCGCCAGGTCTGGTGCCGAGGGGTCGCCGAGGTCGGCGAAGGCATGATCGAACATGCGCATGATCTCCCTGGATTCATTGTTGACGATCGTCTCCCGTTTTTTGTCCCAGAGCACGGGAACGGTGACCCGTCCGGTATAGTCGGGGGCGGCGCGGGTGTAGATCTCATAAAGGAAGCGGCAGTTGTAGAGCTGGTCGCCGGTCGAGCCGTGG
>RFIY01000247.1 GCA_003695505.1 Candidatus Dadabacteria bacterium
ATCGAGGATCTCGTTGAGGAACTCAAGGAACAATACACGGTCGTCATCGTCACACACAATATGCAGCAGGCTTCACGGGTGTCCGACTATACGGCGTTTCTGTACATGGGCGAACTGATCGAATTCAACTCGACCGAGGTTCTGTTTACGAAACCGGCCAGGCAACGGACCCAGGACTACATTACCGGTCGGTTCGGATAAGGGGGAACGGTATGGCATTTCATCTGCGCCGCGAAATCGATATCACCAAGCGCAAGATTCTCGAGATCAGTACGGCGGTCGAGAAGAACGTCACGGATGCGGTTCACGCGCTCGAAAAGCGCGACATCCAGCTTGCGCGCAATGTGATCGAATACGACAAAGAGATCGATCGTATGGAGGTCGATCTCGAAGAAGAATGCCTGAAGATCCTGGCGCTTCATCAGCCGGTTGCGATTGATTTGCGTTACATCGTCGCGATTCTGAAGATCAACAATGACCTGGAGCGCATCGCGGATCTGGCCGTGAATGTGGCCCAGAGCGCGATCGTGCTTGCGCAACAGAACGAGATCCGGATTCCCGAGCACATTCGCGACATGGCCGACATCACGGTGCAGATGATTCGCCAGGCACTCGATTCATTGCTGAATATGGATGCCGACGCCGCGCAGCATGTGATGGACACCGACGACGACGTCGATCGGTTGCACAAGCGCACCTTCGACTTTGTCGAATCGGGTATCCGCGAAGATCCGGATCGGACCGCGGAATTGATCCGTCTGCTCGGGATCTCGCGCAGCTTTGAGCGCATGGCCGACCACGCGACCAACATCGCCGAGGACGTGATCTATATGCTGACCGGCGAGATCGTTCGCCACGGCCCCCCGCCCGAAGACTGAACGTCACGCGGACGGGTGTCCCGTTCGGCGGATGGCCTGTTGACTGCGTCAGAAACCCTTTGCGGTAAGCTGCGCAATGATCGACGGGTCTTCGAGCGTCGTGGTGTCGCCGAAGTCTTCGTCGCCGGCCGCGATTTTGCGGAGCAGGCGTCGCATGATTTTTCCGGAGCGCGTCTTTGGCAGGGCGCCTGTAAAGCGAATTTCCTCCGGCTTCGCGATCGCACCGATCTCGTTCGCGACGTGCGCCTTGAGCTCAGCGGCCAGATCCGCATCACCTGTCCGGCCGCCTTCGAGGATGACGAACGCGACGACGGCCTCGCCCTTCAGGTCGTCCGGGCGTCCGACGACGGCAGCTTCGGCGACGGCCGGGTGGCTGACCAGCGCGGACTCGATTTCCATCGTGCCGAGGCGGTGCCCGGACACATTGAGTACATCGTCGATACGCCCGAGGACTTCAAAGTAACCGTCCGCGGCATTGCGTACGGCACCATCCCCGGCAAAGTAGCAGCCTTCGATCTTGCTCCAGTAGGTGTCCTTGTACCGCTGGTCGTCACCATAGACGGTGCGCAACATCGATGGCCAGGGTCGCCGGATCACCAGCAGGCCGCCGGTGCCGTCCGGCACCGGATTGCCCTGCTCGTCAACGACCGCCGCATCGACGCCGTAGAACGGAAGCCCGGCGTATCCCGGGCGCATATGATGTGCGCCTGGCAATGTGGTCAGCATGATCGCTCCGGTTTCGGTCTGCCACCAGGTGTCGACGATCGGGCAGCGTTCTCCGCCGATCACGCGGTAGTACCAGAGCCACGCCTCGGGATTGATCGGCTCGCCGACGGATCCGAGCAGGCGCAGGCTGGACAGGTCATGCTTCGCCGGCCACTGATCGCCCCATTTCATAAAGGCGCGCACGGCGGTTGGCGCGGTGTACAGGATCGAGATTTTCCAGCGCTCAATCATGTCCCAGAAACGATCGACTTCCGGCCAGTTTGGTGCACCTTCATACATGAAGATCGTTGCGCCATTGAGCAGCGGCCCATAGACGATGTAACTATGGCCGGTCACCCAGCCGACATCGGCCGTGCACCAGTACAGGTCGTCGTCACGCAGATCGAAGACCTCCCGCGAGGTCAGGTAGGTGCCGACCATGTAGCCACCGGTCGTATGCAGGACGCCCTTGGGCTTGCCTGTTGTGCCGGACGTGTAGAGGATGAACAACGGATGCTCGGCTTCGACCGGCTCGGCCGGGCAGGTCAGTTCGACCTGTTGCTCGGCTTCGTGCCACCAGACATCGCGGCCCTCCGTCATGTTGACGTCGTTGCCGGTGCGGCGCAGCACGACGACGTGCTCGACGCAGGGGCACTCCGTGACCGCCGCATCGACGGCTTCCTTGAGGGGCAACACCGAGCCGCGCCGCCATGCGCCGTCCGCGGTCAGCACGACTTTCGCACCCGCGTCAAGGATACGGTCCCGCAGCGCGTTGGCGCTGAAACCGCCGAACACGACCGAATGGATGGCGCCGAGACGGGCGCAGGCGAGCATCGCGATTGCGGCCTCGGGGACCATCGGCATGTAGATCGCGATTCGGTCGCCCTTCTCGACACCGTAGCGCCGCAGCACATTTGCAAACCGTTGTACCTCGCGATGGAGTTCGCGCCAGGTCAGCGTACGCGTGTCGCCCGGCTCGCCTTCCCAGATGATTGCAGCCTTGTTGGCGCGAGCGCCCTCGGCGTGGCGGTCGACGGCGTTGTAACAGATGTTCGTGGTCCCGCCGTCGAACCAGCGCGCGAATGGCGGATCCCATTGTACGACCTGTTCAAATGGGGTAAACCAGTGCAGCTCGCGCGCGATATCGCCCCAGAACCCCTGCGGGTCATCGAGGCTGCGCTGGTATTTTTCCTGATATGACTCCAGGCTCGTGCGCGCCTTCGCGCGGAAGGCCTCGGGCGGCTCGATGGTGACGTCGCTCGACAGAATGGATTCGATGTTGTTGGATTCGGTCATTCCGGACACTCCCTGATGTTGAATCTGTCTGCAATTGTAGTCCAGCCGCAACGTGTGCGCAATGCGGGAAACCGTATCGCGCGGTGCGGTAAGATACGTTGATGGCTGTCTGATGGTGGAGGATCCCCATGCCTAAGATTTTGTTGACAGGAATTCTGCTTGCCGGGTTTGTCGCGGGATCCCTGGCCATGGCCGCCGAGGCCGACGAATTTACGGCTGCTGCCCGATCCGCGGTTGCGGCACTCGGCTCCGAACTGAAGGCGGCGCTCGGTGGCGCGATCAAGGAAGGCGGGCCGGTTCATGCGATCAAGGTTTGCAATATGCACGCGCCCGAGATCGCCGCGCGCGTCTCCGCACAGACCGGTCTGACCGTCGGTCGAACCGCGCTGCGCGTGCGCAATCCGGCGAACGCGCCGACGGACTGGCAGCGCGAGGTGCTGCAGTCGTTCGAACAGCGACTCAGGCGCGGAGAGGCGCCGGCAACGATCGAGTGGCAGACCACCGTGACAACGCCGGCTGGCGTCGAACATCGCTACATGAAGCCCATCATGACCGGTGCCCTGTGCCTGACCTGCCATGGTGCGACGCTCGCCCCGGAGGTCGCCGCGGCGATCCGCGAGCGATACCCGCAGGATCAGGCGACCGGGTTTGGGGTCGGTGATTTGCGCGGTGCGTTCGTCGTGACGGCTCGGGGCGACTGATGGATACGTCACGCCTGTCGGTCGTGTTCGCG